>JAFULT010000199.1 GCA_017483145.1 Oscillospiraceae bacterium
CCAATGTCATTCTGTTCTGTGTCAGTGTACCTGTTTTGTCAGAACAGATTACAGATGCACTGCCCAGTGTTTCTACTGCAGGCAGTCTGCGGATAATTGCATTTTTCTTTACCATACGCTGTACACCGATGGACAGAACGATGGTAACAATGGCAGGCAGCCCTTCAGGTATTGCAGAAACCGCCAGTGAAACCGCTGTCATAAATATTTCAAGTGCAGGTATGCCGTTCATCATACCTACTACAAAGATGATTGCGCAGGCCCCCAGTGCCAGAAAGCCCAGATTCTTGCCCAGCTGTGCCAGCTTTTCCTGCAACGGAGTCCGGCCTTCTTCTTCGCTGTCCAGCAGGTTTGCAATTTTGCCCATTTCGGTGTCCATACCTGTGGCAGTAACCACAGCGGTTGCTGTGCCGTAAGTGATTGAACAGCCGGAGAAAACCATATTGGTTCTGTCGCCCAATGGGGCGTTTTCATCTACAACAGTTTCGGCATCTTTTTCAGATGGTACTGATTCACCGGTAAGTGCAGATTCTTCGCTTTTTAAACTTACACTGCGGATAAGGCGTGCATCTGCCGGCACAAAGTCGCCGGCTTCCAGACGGATAATATCTCCGGGCACCAGCATAGCTGCATCAATTACCTTTTCTTCTCCGTCACGGATTACTCTTGCGTGGGGGGCTGACATACTTTTCAATGCATCCAGGGCTTTTTCGGCCTTGCTTTCCTGCATTACACCCATTATAGCGTTCATTATTACTATGGCAAGAATAAGTACAGGTTCAAAAAATTCCTTTGGATTGCCTTCTATGACCGCAATGGCAAATGATACTGCTGCTGCAATCAGCAGTATGATAATCATAGCGTCCTTAAACTGGTCAACAAAACGCTGAAAGTTTGTTTTCTTCTTTTTCTCACGAAGTCTGTTTTCTCCGTGCTGTGCCAGCTTTTCAGCTGCCTGTTTTTCTGACAGTCCTTCTGCCAGATTGCTGTCAAGTGATGCTATAGCATCCTCTGATTTTATATTATGAAATATCAATTTATCATAGCCTCCTTTTGTATGATAAAAAGTATATGTCATTGTATATAAATTTTCATCGGACAAATAATCTGTTTGTCTAAAAATTGCTCACTGACTGTCAACTATTACTTTTTTGGACATTTTTACATTTCTGTCCCATTGTAAAACGGTGGTATTTCATTGAATTTTCTTATTTTGCTGTTAAAATAATTAATAATAAGGGAGTAGTCAACACTGATAGTGTGATGATGTCAACATCATGGAGTTTATCCTGGTATTATCTTAAATGACGAGACTTATCTGCGGTGGCAGACAGGTCTCTTTTTTACTCTGTTACCGATTTTATTCAGAACGGAGGTTTTAAAATGGCAGATTCCAATATTACCAAAAAAGCACTGGCAAATGCATTGAAGCAGCTGATGAACGAAAAGCGGTTCAGCAAAATAAATATATCTGATATCTGCGAAAGATGTGATATGAACAGAAAAAGCTTTTACTATCATTTCAGGGACAAGTATGACCTGATGAACTGGATATTTGACATTGAGTTTATTCCGGTAATGGCAAACCGGAATGACGGTTCTGAACAAGGCAGACTGAAAAGAATAGAGTTTATGCTGGATTATTTCTATGAAAACAGAAATTTTTACCGCAAAGCTCTTGAAGTCAGCGGGCAGAACTCTTTTACAGAGCATTTTCAGGAACTGTTGTACAAAGCCATCAGCGTTCAGCTGAGGGAAATGTATCCACAGGAAGAAGCGACGGATTTTCAGATAAATTTTTTCTGCGATGCTATTATTGTGGCCATGCAGCGCTGGATTACAGACAAAAACTGTATGCCGCCAAGGGAATTCGGTACACAGCTGTATAACTGCGTCCGCCTGATAGCCATGCGCTATGAGGATATTGACGAAAGCCTGTTGCAATAGATTTCTATCTTATTTTTCATACATATTCTCAAATTAACAGGAAAAAGACTGTGCTTGCTGTGCACAGTCTTTTTTCTTTTGTTGCACTTTAATATAATACGATGTATCATAAATATAATAACAGTATGGAGTACAGCTATGAAGATATATGAACACGGCGACCGAAATAACAAAACAATTATATGCCTGCCAGGTAACTTTATGACACACAGGCAGTTTGAAAATCTTGTTCCGCTTATGGAAGAAAACTATCATATGGTTACAGTCTCCTTTGACGGATATGATGAAACTGGGGAAACAGTGTACACCACTGCAGAAATTCAGGCTGAAAAACTGGCACAGTATATAAAAGATGAACTGGGAGGCAAGGCAGACCTTATCTATGCTGAATCACTTGGCAGTATTCCAGCAGCATTTCTTACACAGCATAAAGAGCTCGAAATCGGCGGTTTTATTCTCAGCGGTGCAGAATATATGAACTACGGCATTTTCAATAATCTGGCTGTAAATCTTTTTGCCCCCATGACTTACAAAATGATGAGCAAAATTTTAAGCAGCGGTGATGTGAAAATTCCTGCATTCCTCAAAATCAAAATGGGTATTGATGATGATACTTTCCGGCCTATGCTGAAACAGGCCTGCCAGACACTTACACTGGAAACAACAATAAACACATTTCTTGAGGCTACAAAATTTTATCCTGAATATATGAGCAAATGGCAACCGGACCCGTCAGTGCGTATCAGTTGCTGGTATGGAGAAAAGGAAATGAATATGAAAAAAGCTGTAAAGCATCTTAAAAGAGCATTTCCGAATATTGAAATACATCCGTTCAAAAATCTTGGACATGGAGAAATTATGACCAGACCGGAATTTCTGGCACAGCAACTTGTTGAATTCGTTGAGAAAGTATGATAAAGAAAAAAGACTGTACACAGCAAGTACAGTCTTTTTTCTTTAAAGGGAGTTATAGTATTTTGGGGAACATTTTCTTAAATACAGATTCCAATGGCATATCAAAAATATTGCAATCTGTTTTTATCAGTTTATTCATATATGTGTACACTCTGCCGTTCTCAGCTGCAAAGGCTGAACAGCAGTCTTCAGAAATAATGCTGTCCACATACATATTGTCATAGTAAAAATCCCACAGGGCAGTGGAATATTTCTGCCGGTTTCTGGCATCGCAGATATACTGATATACTGTTTTTCTTGTGTTGTCACTGCATTTTCTGCCACTGATAAACACAGTGAAAACCGGGTGCAGATTTTCAATATTCTGCAGAATTTCATCTAAGGCTATTTCTGATATATTGTCATCTGAATAATTGTAAAGGACAGAATACAGCTGCTTTCTTTTTCGCAGCAGTCTGCAGGCATCGCTTATATGAGGTGCATAATTTAAGATAAACATAATATTGTTGACATCGTCTTCTTCATCCAGCATGGCATGGCTGATTTCTTGGGGCTGGCAGATAAAAACAAA
>JAFULT010000200.1 GCA_017483145.1 Oscillospiraceae bacterium
CCTGGCCATCCACGCAGGCGGCGGGGAAATCACAGTGCTGGTTTATCCTGACAAAGTGGAAATGTATCTGGACGACAACGGCCCGGGTATTGAAAATATTGAACTGGCAATGACTGAAGGTTATTCAGGTGCCAGTGATGCAGTGCGCTCCCTTGGTTTTGGCGCCGGTATGGGCCTGCCAAATATGAAGAAATATGCTGATGAATTTGAAATTTCTTCTGTAGTGGGCGAAGGCACCCACATCAAGATGACAGTGTACCTGCAGTAAAAATTTTACATAACAATCGATAAAAAATTATTCCTGTATGGGACTTTCCCCATTATTCTGCTGCAGGTGCAGCAAACAGAGAGAGGACGGTGAGTATTACGCCTAACAAATATACCCATTCGGTGACTCTGGACAGAGACCTGTGTCAGGGTTGCATCAACTGTATAAAAAGATGCCCTACAGAAGCCATACGTGTACGAGACGGCAAGGCAAGGATTCTGGAAGAAAGATGTATAGACTGCGGTGAATGCATACGCGTATGCCCCCACCACGCAAAAAAGGTAGTGTATAACGTGCTGAGCGATTACAGCCATTTCAAACATCTGGTGGCACTGCCTGCCCCAAGCCTGTATGCACAGTTCAACAACCTGACAGACACAGAAACTGTGCTGGCAGGTCTGCTTGATATCGGCTTTGACAGTTTTTATGAAGTGGCACGGGCCGCTGAACTGGTAAGCGATGCCACAAGAAAACTGATGAACAGTATGCCAAAGCCGGTGATTTCTTCTGCCTGTCCTGCTGTGGTAAGGCTGATCAAAAAGCGCTTTCCGGAGCTGGTTAACCATGTGCTGCCACTGGTGAGCCCTATGGAACTGGCTGCCCGACTGGCAAAAAAAGAAGTTATGGAAAAAACAGGTCTGGCTGAAGAAGAAATAGGCTGTATTTTCATTTCACCCTGCCCTGCAAAGATTACAGAAATAAACAACCCTACAGGCAGCGGCAAAAGCTGTGTGGACGGGTCTGTGGCAATGAAAGATATGTATCCGCTGCTGCTGAGCGCAATGAAGAATCCGTCCAGAACGGTGGATGCTTCTGCCGGCAGAATAGGCATCAGCTGGGCCAGCGGCGGCGGCGAAAGTGCCGGGCTGGTAACTGTGGAAAACTATCTGGCCTGTGACGGCATAGAAAATGTTGTCCGCGTGCTGAACGACCTGGAAGACGGCAAATTCCACAATCTGGACTTTGTTGAACTGAACGCCTGTCCGGGCGGCTGTGTTGGCGGCGTGCTGACTGTGGAAAATCCTTTCATAGCCAAAACAAAGCTGAAAGCCATACGCAAATATCTGCCTGTTTCAATGAACAGTCTGGAAAACAGCATCCCAAACCATATGCTGTGGGACACAGAGCTGGTGTACAACCCTGTGTTTGAACTGCAGGGCAACAGGATAGAGCGTTTCCAGAAAATCAGCAAAATGGAAGACCTGCTGGAAAGCCTGCCCGGTCTGGACTGCGGTTTCTGCGGCGCGCCGACCTGCCGGTGCTTTGCTGATGACGTTATCCGCGGTTATGCAAAAAAAGAGGACTGCGTGGTAATTATGAGAAGACAGCTGGACAAAATCAAATCTGCGCTGGAATAGGAGCTTACATATGACATTTTTTGAATTCTGTGAAAAATACAACCTTACCCTTATTTCCAGAGGGGAAGACAGAGATATAGAAGGGGGCTTTTCCGGGGACCTGCACAGCTGGGCAATGGCAAACGCCCACGAAAATTTTGCCTGGTTTACAATTATGGGCAATATAAACACTGTGGCTGTGGCATCGCTCAATGATGTGGCAGGTGTGGTGCTGTGTCAGAACAGCCCCATGAACCGGCAGGCTCTGGAAAAAGCACAGGAAGAAGGCATAAACATTGCCAAAACAGCATTGCCGATTTTTGATATTTCCGCAATGCTGTACAATGAGATGAATAAGTAAAATATAATTTTATACACTTTTTTGGCGCTGCGCCCTCTCCATTACACCTCTCCCGCGCAGGGGCGATTCACGAATCGCCCTTTACCCCAAAAGAAAGGAGCCATAGCAATGTTATATGATTTACATATTCATTCCTGTCTGTCCCCCTGTGGCGACGACGAAATGACACCAAACAATATATGCGGTATGGCTCATCTGGCAGGGCTGGAAGTGATAGCCGTTACCGACCACAATGCGGCGGCAAATCTGCCGGCAGTGAAAAAAGTGGCAGATGCCTTTGGCATAATGCTGATACCGGGCATTGAAATGTGCACCGCCGAAGATATTCATCTGCTGTGCTATTTTGAAACCGTGGAAAGATGTCTGGAATTTGAAAAACTGGTGCTGGACAGCCTGCCGCCTATAAAAAACAGAAAAGAAATCTACGGCAACCAGCTTATCCGCAACGAAGATGACGAAATCATCGGCGAATATGAGCCGCTGCTGATTATAGGTTCGTCCTACAGCCTGTGGGAAGCTGTGGAACTGTGCCATCAGATGGGCGGTGTGGCTGTGTATGCCCATATTGACAAAAACAGTTTTTCCGCGCTGAGCGTGCTGGGTATGCTGCCGCCGGAAATCAATATTGACGGTGTGGAAATTTACGATCTGGCCAACAGACCAAAGCTGATACGGCAGGGGCTGATTACAGCCGAAACCCCCTTTATGTCCAATTCCGACGCACATTATCTGGAATACATAGGTGAAAGGGAAGAACATCTGTCCAAAGACCACCCCCTGTGGGAACTGGTGAAAAAATTACATTATCAGAAATTGCAGGCAGAGTAAACCAAGGGCTTATTCTGCCTTTTTATATTTTATAATCACATAACAACCAAGGAGGCTGCTATGAAAAACATTGATACAGCAAAAAAATATCAGGAATATATGGTGGAAAAAAGACGTTATTTCCACGAAAACCCTGAACTGACAGGTCAGGAACTGAAAACCGTGCAGTATCTGTCCGACGAACTGACCGCTATGGGCATCGAACACGTGGTAATTGAAAACGGCGGCATTCTGGCCACAATAAAAGGCGGTTTGCCGGGAGACCGCTCTGTTCTGCTGCGCGCTGATGTGGACGGACTGCCTGTGCTGGAAACACCGGACAATCTGAAACCGGGTATGAGAACCTGTATATCAAAAAATCCGGGAGTTATGCACGCCTGCGGCCACGACGGACATATGGCAATGCTGCTGGGGGCAGCAAAAATACTGCTGGAAAAAAAAGATGAGATTGAAGGCACAGTTTATCTGTGCTTTGAAAGAGGCGAAGAAGCCAGCGGCAATGTGGAATACATATTCCCTTACATCGAAAAAAACAATATAAAAATAGACACAGTTTATGCCACACATCTTCTGGCCACAGCACCAAGCGGCTATCTGGCAATTAACGATGAAGGTATGATGGCCGGCTCAATGGGCTTCAGCGTAACTATTGAAGGTGCCGGCGGTCACGGCAGCCGCCCGGACCAGGCCAACAGCCCTATTGACTGCTTTGTGGCCATTTATCAGCGCCTGCAGTCCCTGCGACTGACAAAGGTTGACCCTTTCAAAACCTGCACATACTCCGTGGGTCTGCTGCAGGCCGGCAACCAGCGCAATGTTATTCCGCAGACACTGACTTTCGGCGGCACAATGAGAACATTTGACCGCGACGGCGTGGGTATGACTTTCCGCGAAGAATTCAAAAAAGCTGTTGACGGCATATGTGCCGCCTACGGCTGTAAGGTTACCTACAATCTGGGCACTCCGGGCTATGGCGTGGTAAATGACGCCGATATGGCCCAGTGGGCAAGAAAAGTTATAGGCGAAGAGCTGGGCAAGGACAATGTGGGCACCTGGGACCCGTGGATGGCCAGCGAAAGCTACAGCCAGTATCTGCAGCAGTGGCCGGGTGTGTTTGCATTCCTTGGTATTCAGAACGAAGAAAAAGGTGTGGGTGCCGCCCACCACAACCAGGAATTTGACATTGACGAAGATGTGCTGTACAAAGGTGCCGCCGCCAGCGCCACCTATGCAATAGAATATCTGAAAGACAAGTCTCTCAAAGGCGGCAGAAAAATCACATATGAAGACTATCTGAAAAAGACAGGCCAGACAGAACTGCTGAAAAAACATTATTCCGAAAAGTAGAACAACAGATAAAAAACAGACCGGGCAACCGGTCTGTTTTTGTTTGTGATAAAACGGGCGGGGATGGAACCCCGCCCCTACGAGTTATATATGCGGCAGTTATGCGTAGGGGACGATGCCCACATCGTCCCGTTGCGGTTTGCCATGTCCGACACCGCAGGTGGCGACTGTGTGCAAATGGCCGCCGTACTGAAAGGCGGCCAAGCAAAGATGGCCTCCGGACATCCCGTGAATCCGGGCGGTTTGTGAACCGCCCCTGCCCGACATAACAGCAAAACTATAATCCTGTCATCCTGAAGAAG
>JAFULT010000028.1 GCA_017483145.1 Oscillospiraceae bacterium
ACACTGTTACGGGATGTCCGGACGCCATCCCCTACGCGAGTCATTCTGAACAGGCTTTGCCTGTGACGCGTGCCCTTTAGGGTAAGAATCTTTGTACTGCAATTATCTGCAAAGCAATAATTCTGCCGTATTTATAGCCCCAAAGATCCTTCACTGCGTTCAGGATGACAATACTCTGCTTTGTGCTTATATCCAATCCGTAGGGGAGGTGTTCCGCCTCCCGCAACATTGTCATTCTGAAGGAGCAGCGCGACTGAAGAATCTTTGCGGTTGTAAACCACAATAAGTTTATTATTATATGATAATTATATAAACAACTGTTACTTTTATGTGTTTGCAAAGTATCTGACGCTGTGCGGCCTTTGATTTGCTTCTTTTATGCCCATTTACACACCACCGGTTTTGTGCTATTCTTAAACCATTAAACCAAAAGGGGAAAATTATGATAAAAGAACTGATACACGACCCTGCCTTCCTTTCTCTCAAAGCCACTCCGGCCACACCGGATGATGTCCATATCGCCACAGACCTGCTGGATACCCTTACAGCCCACGCAGACGGCTGTGTGGGTATGGCCGCAAATATGATAGGCCACACAAAACGCATCATCGCCGTGGACAACGACGGGGAATACCTTGTAATGCTGAATCCTGTCATCATCAAAAAATCCGGCCGGTATTCTGCCTGGGAAAGCTGCCTGTCCCTGCTGGGCGGTCCCCGCCCTGCCACACGATACAAATCCATCAAGGTGCAGTGGCAGACCACAGAATTCAAACCGAAAATAAAAACCTTCACAGGCTTTACTGCCCAGATTATCCAGCACGAAATCGACCATTGCGACGGCATATTGATATAAAAATATTTTTACAATAAAAGTATTTGCATCTTGGATAAAAAAGGTATATAATATATGTCAATGCGAGAAATGGAGGTATGATATTATGGACAGAACAAAACATACCCTTAACGAACTGCTGGTGGGTCTTTTCAACTACATCCTTTATATAGAGGAAAAAAACCTGCACGACAAAGGTGTAAAGCTGACAATGCACGAAGTACACACCCTTGAAAGCATACAGAAGACCAGAGACAACAGCATGACATATGTGGCACGCCGCTGTATGGTGGCCCAGAGCACTCTGACCAGCAATGTGGCAAAACTGGAGAAAAAAGGCTATGCAGTCCGTTACAAGGACGAAAATGACAAACGTATCACCCGTGTAAAAATCACAGACAAAGCCCTGGAAGTGCTGAAAATCCACGATGATTTCCACGAACATATGATAAACAAGGCGGTTCACGACCTTGGTCTGGATGAAAACGAACTGTTGATTGACACACTGGAAAACATTCTGGAATACCTGCGTGAAGAGTACCACGACAAAACAAAAACAACAAAATAAACCAGAAGGCAGCTGCAAAATAAAGTGCAGTTGCCTTTTTATTGTAATTATTACAGATTTTTCCAATATTCTTTGTGCAATAGGTAAATTTTTATCGAAAAGTATTTACTTTTATCGTCGAAACAATTATAATAACTCACGTATTGCTTCGAAGGTCGAAGCAATTATTTTTCAGACAATATTTCGACAACCGAAATATTCAACAGATAACCAGCTTTACACACATAAAGTAATTTATGTGTTTCCTTCTTTTATATACGGCAGGAAAAACAGCCCCGGGGCCATGGGGCTGTTTTTCCGTTTATACAAACTTTTCCTTTATCCTTTTTGAAAAACTTTTTGTGCTGTGTTTTTCGCCTTCCACAAAGCACAGCCTGTATGCAATCATACATATCGGCAGTGCCACAATCATATCAATCACCGAATGCTGTTTGAGAAAAACGGTGGAGATGCTGATTAAAAATGTGGTTACGGCAAAGGCAGCTTTGCATTTTGTGCTTTCCAGCCCTTTTGTGTTCCAGGCTGTGTGCATTACAGCCACAGAACCTATCACGTGCAGTGACGGACACACATTTGTGTTGGTGTCAAATGCGTAAAAGCCACTCATAAACTGTGTCAGCACATTGTCCCTTTCAAACACTGCCGGGCGCAGCAGCTGGCAGGTAGGGAACAGATAGTATATCACCAGTGTGACTGAATAGGTGATGATAATATATTTCATCAGTTTTTTAAAGGCGTCCACGTCATTGAAAAAGGTGTATACGTGTATGCCGATAAGATAGAAATACCACAGCACATATGGCAGTACAAACAGTTCGCAGAAAGGTATCATACTGTCCACCACACTGGACACCACTATATATTTCTTTACCGGATACACCGCTTCTGCAAACCAGAACAGAAAGCCGAACACCGGCCAGTAGGCCAGCAGCAGTATATGGCGGTATTTTTCAGTTGCAATATTGTCAAAGCGCAGGTCGCGGTAATAGTTCCGCCAGCTTGGAATTTTCATAAAACAGTCCTTTCCTGAATTTATAAATATATATTAATACCGGTTTGTGTAAATCCTAAAACCAAAATGTGTATATAAAAAGAAAAATTTGTGAAATTATTTGTTTTTAATGTTATCTTAATAGCTTCTTAATAATCAGCGGGCGGAACTGTAATTTAGTCACACAACCTGGTTAAAATTAAACAAAGCATAAATTTTGTTGCTATAGCAACAAAAATATTGCATATTATATGATACAATAATATCGCAAATCCACGCGCCGGAGGGCGCACACAGAAAGGTATAGAGACTATGAAAAAAGTTTTAAGTTTAGTTCTTGCTATGGTAATGTGTCTGTCTGTATTCACAGCATGTTCCACAGAAGGCAGCAGTGAAATCACACCACCTGCTACAGCTACATTCCGCATTGCAGGCATGAAAGGCCCTACAACAATGGGTATGACAAAGCTGATGAAAGACGCTGAAGCAAACAACGCAGACGAAGCATATGCAGGCAACATCTACAATGTTACAATGTACGGCACAGCACAGGAAATCAACCCTCTGCTTATCCAGGGTGAACTGGATGTGGCAGCTGTTCCTGCAAACGTGGCAGCCACACTTTATGCAAAAACAGAAGGCGATGTACAGGTTGTTGCAGTAAACACACTGGGCGTTCTGTATATGGTGCAGACAGGTGACTCCGTTCACTCCGTTGCTGACCTGAAAGGCAAAACAATCTACACAACAGGCAAAGGCACAACACCTGAATACACACTGCGCCACATCCTGACAGAAAACGGAATCGACCCTGACAAGGATGTTACAATCGAATTCAAAAGCGAAGCAACAGAAGTTGGCGCACTGCTGGCAGCAGCAGAAGGCGATATGGTGGCTATGCTGCCACAGCCATATGTAACAGCTGTACAGGCACAGAATGCCAACGTGACAGTTGCCCTTGATATGACAGAAGAATGGGGCAAAATCTCTGACCAGAAACTTATCACAGGTGTTCTGGTGGCAAGAAAAGCATTTATTGAAGAAAACAAAGAAGCATTTGACGTATTCCTTGCTGATTACGCCGCTTCTACAAAATATGTAACAGAAAATGTTGACGAAGCTGCTGCATGGGTTGCAGAATACGGCATCGTTGCAAAAGAACCTCTGGCTAAAAAAGCTATCCCACAGTGCAACATCACCTGTGTGACAGGCGAAGAAATGAAAGCTCTGGTAAACAACTACTGTTCAGTTCTTCACGCACAGAACCCTGCATCTGTTGGTGGCGCAATGCCGGACGACGGATTCTACTATGTTGGTTAATAACACTCTGAAAAAGTTAACAGGTGTATTTTTCTGGGTGGCAGTATGGCAGCTTGCAGCTATGAAAATAGGCAAGGAAGTGCTGCTGGCCTCCCCGGTTGCTACAATTAAAGCGCTGATTACCCTTTGTGGGCAATCAGCGTTTTGGCACGCAATAGTTTTTTCACTTACAAGGATAATGCTGGGCTTTGTGCTGGCGGTGGCCGCCGGCGTACTGCTGGCAGGGCTGTCTGCTGTATCCCAATGGATAAAACTGCTTTTTGCCCCGCTTTTCAGCGTGATAAAGGCTGTGCCGGTGGCATCCTTTATCATTCTGCTGCTGCTGTGGGTGCGCGGGGGCAACCTGTCCGTATCGATTTCATTTCTTATGGTATTGCCTATTGTGTACAACAATATGCTGGCGGGCTTTGAAAATGTGGACCGCTCCCTGCTGGAAATGGCCACGGTTTTCCGCCTGTCCAATATGAAAAAGATAAAATATATCTATATTCCACAGATTCTGCCTTATTTCACAGCGGCCTGCACCACCTCCCTTGGTCTGTGCTGGAAAAGCGGCATTGCGGCAGAAGTAATCGGTCTGCCAAACGGCTCAATGGGCAACCGGCTGTATGAAACCAAGCTGTATATGGACACAGCCGAAATGTTTGCATGGACTGTTGTAATCGTTATTATCAGCTTTGTTGTGGAAAAAGGCTTTTTATGGCTGCTGGACAAAATCACCGCCAGAATCACTGACGGTTATCTGTAGGAGGGCATATTATGAATATAGAAATCAGAAATCTCTCCAAAAGCTATGACGGCACCCCGGTGCTGGACAATATCAGCCTTGATTTTTCGCAAGACAGACCTGTCTGCCTTATGGGGCAGTCCGGCCGCGGCAAAACCACCCTGTTCAACATCCTGCTGGGCCTGTCACAGGCTGACAGCGGCAGTATCACAGGGGTGGAAGACAAAAGATTTTCTGCAGTTTTTCAGGAAGACCGCCTGTGTGAACAGCTGTCTGCCCTGATGAATCTGGCCATTGTGCTGGACAATCCGGACAAAGTACAGCTGGAAAGCCTGCTGCTGAAAATGGGTCTTGTGCGGGATGAAATCCGCCGCCCGGTGTCACAGCTGTCCGGCGGGCAGAAACGCCGTGTGGCAATACTGCGTGCACTGGTAAGCAGAAGTGACGCTGTGCTGATGGACGAACCTTTCAAAGGTCTGGACGAAGACACCCGCCTGCAGGTTATAAAACAGGTAAAACAGCTGCTTGGCGGCAGGCTGCTGCTGGTTATCACACATAACGAAGAGGATGCACAGCTGCTTGGCGCAGATATTATCGATTTGTAAGGAGTGTATTTTTTGAAAAAAACAAAGAAAATCATCCTGTCACTGTGTATGCTGATGGCGCTGTGCATCGTTGCCTTTGGTGTGTATACATTGGATTATTACCGTGCAGAGGAATCTGTGCAGTATGCCCTTTCAGCCAGTGATGATGTAAATATATATTCACAGCAGGATATGGTGGTGTTTTCACCGGACAGTCCTGTGGCAGGTTTTGTTTTCTATCCCGGCGGCAAGGTGGAATGCACTGCCTATGCCCCGCTGATGAAGCAACTGGCAGAAAACGATATACTGTGTGTCATAACAGAAATGCCTTTCAACCTGGCTGTTTTTGACATAAAAGCGGCAGAAATGCCAATGGAAGTTTTTGCAGATATTGATGACTGGTATATAGGCGGTCACTCCCTTGGCGGGTCTATGGCTGCAGCGTTTGCCGCAGAGAATGCTGACAGAATCAGCGGTCTTGCACTGCTGGCTTCCTACTCCACTGCTGACCTTTCAGACAGCAATATTGATGTTGTTTCTGTCTACGGCAGTGAAGACGGTGTGCTCAATATGGAAAAATATGACCAATACAGCAGTAATCTGCCGGACAATACACAGGAAATTGTGATTTCCGGCGGCAACCACGCACAGTTTGGCAGTTACGGACGGCAGAAAGGCGACGGCACAGCCACAATCACAGCGGAAGCTCAGCTGGCACAGACTGCAGCTGCAATTACAGATATGATAAAATAATCAAAACCCACAGGCAGCAGTGCCCGTGGGTTTGTTTTTATATATTTTCAATTGTGGCTGTTGCCCCTTTGTCTGCAAACAGCTTTACTATCAGTTCGGCTTCCCGGTGGGAGATATCTGTCTTTATTTCTGCAGGCAGGTTGTCAACCAGTTCCTTTGCTTCCATAAGGGACATTGGGGATATACGGCGTATCACGCTTATGGCGTCTGTCTTGCTTTCACCAATCTGCTGCAGAATCACTTTGCGCTTGCCGGCGTATTCCCGCGGCAGGGAGTAAAACTGCATTGGCTGTTTTGCCTTTTCGCTGATTTCCGCCAGGAAATTGTGGTTCATCAGATAGCATATGCCCTTTGCCCCCGGGTCTATAATCAGCCCGTGACCTTCTTTTGCCAGCGGCAGCAGCTCCTGAAAGCTGAATACCGCCACTCTTTCGTTGGGGTACAGCGCGCGCAGGTCCTGCAGGTTTGTAAAGGCGGCTATTGCGTGCAGCTGTGTCTTTGTGTTGTCTGCAAAAAGGGGATGCATCATCTTGTTTCTGTTCCGGTACAGGAAATCTGTGCTGTTTTCTGCCAGGGAAGAATTTATCACATCGGCACTGCCTATGTACACAACCTGTCCGTCCTTCCACATCACTCCTGTGGTGTTTTTTGTAAGCAGACCCATACCCAGCCAGCCCGGCATAGGGTCAATTGGGTTGCCGTCCTTGTCTTTCAGCAGGGCAGACAGCAGCGGTGCCGCACCGGCAGAAATATGCAGCCGTGTGTCTGCGGCAGAACTCTGGTCAGCAGAGTCCCCATATCTGAATGGAACCAGCAGGGGCACCCTGTTCAGCTGATGTGCCAGGGCACTCTGCCAGGTGGACCAGTCCGCTTTCTGCTGTGCTGTGGCGTCTGCCTTTTTGTTCTGTATCATGCGTAGCATCAGACTGGCCATCATACTGCCTGTGTATTCTGTGTCATTGCCGGCACATTTGTGCTCTGTAAAATTTTCTTTGTCGGAGTAAACCTTTACTGTCTTTACTCCGTAACGCAGCCACATATTTTCCCGCTTTGGCAGCAGGTCTTCATCTATTGGCATTGTGGTGATATCAAGGGTAAAGTTGTTTATAATGTACGCCCTGGCATCCCCCTCATAGCGGTATACGCGGGCACTGCGGTCGTTTTCCATATAAGGATAAATGGAGTTTGCCTTGTTCAGTATCAGCCACAGCATAGGTTTTTCCGGCTGTGGAGCAGGCTTTTGTTTTGCCTTTGGCTGTGGTGCTTCCGCTTTTACAGCTTTCACCGGCTGTGGTGTTTCATTTTCCGGCTTTTTGCGCTGATACAGCCCGAAGCCGATAAATGACAGGGCCATTATATACCACAGACTGCCTATAGGCAGAAAACCGTCCACAGTCAGTGTGATTATCACTGCACCCAGCAGCCATATCACACCCAGTATCAGCAGTACCAGGCCGGCTTTGCGTTTGTCCCGGGCTGTTATCCGGGGTTTTGCCTTTGCCTTTTTATTGAAATCATCCGGGAAAAATCTGTTTACAATACAGCTTGCATAGGCTTCTATATTTTTTATCTCTTTGTCAAAGGTGAAGATTCGCAGCAGGTTTGTCTGGTTGAACCACACCACCTTCACAGGGCATTTCAGATTGCGGCTGTTGCCTGCCACACCCAGATTACTGCCTTCATACTGCAGGTCAGGGCAGGTGGTTATGCTGTTGCCGGCATTTCTCACCGCCTGTATCAGTTCTGTTTCACTGCCGCCGGGGTGGTCAGCCTTTGTCACGCTTTCTGCACCGTTCAGGTCTGCGGCAGACACAAACTGTGCTCTGGCCAGCATATAGTCCCAGCCGTAGCGGCCTGCCAGCTGTATGTCATACTGGTGCCATCTGCCGTCTGTCTTGTGGTTTACAGATACAATATAGCTTTCCTTTTCCATATAAATCTCCCTTTGCAATAGATTGATATTTATTTATCAATTATATTTTACAATTTTCACAGGATAAAAGCGGTGATAAAATCACATATAAAAAGACACAGCGGTTTGTGCCGTGTCTGTATTTTATTCTGCAATATAAAGTCTGTTTGGTTTGCGGCCGGCAAATTTGGATTTCATCGCCATATATGCGCCGCCGATAAGCAGTTTAGGAAAATCCCTTGCGTCAACAGGGCATATTTCCACACAGCGCATGCAGTTGATGCATTTTTCCTTGTCTGTGATTTTCGGATTGTCCAGCGGAATAGCCTGCACAGGGCATTTTCTGGCACATACACCGCATTCAATGCACTGTTTATTTGCCTTTGGCTTGAAAGGTATGCCGCCCATTTCCACATAAGGGGTTTTGCCCGGCACGTCCAGCGTACCACAGCTGTCTTTTTCCATAATTGCCTTGATTTTCTGTGCAAATTCAGCCAGTTCCTTTTTGTCGGCATCATCCGGGCGGCTTGGTTCAACCTGTGGCATAATTGAATGCTGAACAGAGCTTTCCACAGCAGCAACAGGCACAAAACCTGCCTCTGCCACAATATTTTTCATTTCCAGCAGACAGTCGTCAATGGCGCGGTTGCCAAAAACAGCCACCAGCACAGCCTTTGCACCGTTGCCCTGCAGTTTTTTCAGCTTTTCAGCAGCAGGTGCCGGCACTCTGCCTTCATAAACAGATGTGCACACAATGCATATATCATCCGCAGTAAAATTGTATTCACCCCGGTCGAAAGCTGTGTCAGACAGGTCAATTCTCTGTTTTTCCCCGTCCCACCGTGCGGAAAAGATTTCCAGCACATTTTTGCTTCTGCCTGTGGCGCTGAACAGTAATTCGTATATCATGTCCGTCTCTCCTTTCGCTGTCTTAATTTTAACAGAAAAAACTGCTGTATACAAATCATTCACTATATAATTAGTTTCTAATTATTTTATGAGTAACTTGTAATATGATTATTTATCAAATATAATATTTTATATAAAAGGGGGACGGGGTTATGTATGTACACAAAATGGAAAAAAACTATTTCTGCCCTACAGAATACGGGGTAAATGTTTTTGGCGGCAAATGGAAGCCAAGGGTGCTGTGCCTGCTGAATATCAGGGGTGTGATGCGCTATGGGGAAATCAAACAGCTGACACCGGGCATCACAGACAATGTGCTGGCAAACACCATGAAGGACCTGATACAGGCCCGGCTGGTGGACAGGAAACAGTACAATGAAGTGCCACTGCGCGTGGAATATTCCCTTACCGAAAAAGGGAAAAGCCTGATACCTGTCCTGCACTCCATCTGCTATTGGGTGGCCACCACCTATGGCGAAGATTATATGGGCACAGAATACACCTGCCCATACAAAGCACTGGAAAAAACAGAATAACAGACCGGCCTGTAAACACAGGCCGGTTTTTTCTGTGATAATATGCAGACAGAAACAGCCGGTGACAGCAGTGCGATTGACCGCGCTGTTTTAAATACGATATTCCCCGCCGGCAGGGATATGGACGGCTTTGCCGTTGATTTCATACCACAGGTCTGTGTCTGTGGTGTTGCGGATGATTTTTGAATTTGTGTTCACCTGTCTTACAGCTTTCAGATAGCGCACCAGCTGCCGGTTGGTCATTGTGGCGACGGTGGCATCCCGTGCCACCCTTTGCAGCAGGCTTTCCATCTCCTGCCACATATTCTCTGTGTCCAGGTCATAGGAATGCCCCACAATCTGGCACAGGGCCAGTTCTGTATCTGATAAGAAAAATTCATCTGCAAATTTTCTCCAGCGTGGGTTTATATGGTATGCGCCTGCCGCCCACCAGTAATAGTTGGCTGGCGGGGAGTAGGTATATCTTTCAGCTGAACAGCGGGCGTATTCAAAACCCCGCTTTGTGGCACAGTAGGCAATCAGCGGGCTGTAATAGCTGAAAGGCACTGCAAAGCCGGTGACCGGTCTGCCAAAAATCTGCTGCAGATTCTCTTTGTCCTGCTGCATCTGGCGGGTAATCTCTTCTTCCGGCAGGTTTTCAATATATGGATGTGTCAGGGTGTGGCTGGCTATTTCGTGGCCGGCGTACAGCTTTACCGCCTTTTCCGCAGACAGACGTTTTATCGTCAGCCCCTTTTCGTGAACCCACTCAAACTCTTCCTGCATCAGCTGTGAGTTCAGATTGAATGTGCCTTTAAGACCGTACCTGTTCAGCAGCCGGACAAAGCGGACATCCTGCAGGACACCGTCGTCGTATGTGATGTTGAATGCCTTTGGTCTGCCGCCCGGATACAGTTTTCTGATTTTTGCCGCCATAGCCGCCTCCTGTGTGTTTATGGCTATATTTTACCAGAGAAAACCTTTTTAAACAACAAAAGGCACAGGGAAAACCCTGCGCCTGTATGTATTGTGATTATTTGAGAAGTGTGCCCAGCAGACCGCGCACAAGGCTGGTTGTAGCCTGTCTGCCCACGTTACCGATAGCAGTGTTGTATGCAGATGTAAGTGCTTTTTCTGCCACTGACCGGTTTTTGGATGTTTTGCGTTTCAGAGTATTGCTGAGAATGCTGTTTGTCATACTCTTTGCAGCATTTGTGGCAATCTGTTCAATCTTCTTCTGTCTTTCTTTTTCTGCTTTTTCTTCTGCCTTGATTCTGGCTTCTTCTTCCTTCTGCAGTGCTTTCAGACGTGCAGCTTCTGCCTTTTCTGCGGCTTTTATACGGGCTGCTTCTTCTTTTTCTGCCTGTTTTGCCCGTTTTTCAGCAGCTTTTTCAGCTTCTTTAGCCCGTTTTTCAGCTTCTTTTGCTTCTTCTGCAAGGCGGGCTTTTTCTTCCTGTGCGGCCCGTGCTTCCTGGGCTACCTGCATCAGGATTTCGTAAGCGGATTCTCTGTCAACTTCGTTGTCATACTTGCCGCCCATACCGCTGCTGGCCATAGAGGCTGCTCTTTCTTCATCTGTGAGAGTGCCTGTAAAGCTCTGCGGTGGCAGCACCTGTGCAACTTCAACCACGCTTGGTGCGCCGCCTTCGTCAAGGAAGGAGATAAGTGCCTGACCTGTGGCCAGTGTTGTGATAACTTCAACTGTGTCAAATGCTTCGTTTGCACGGAAGGTTTCTGCAGCTGCCTTTACCTTTTTGATTTCAGCAGGTGTGTAGGCGCGCAGGGCGTGCTGTACACGGTTGCCCAGCTGACCGAGAACAGAGTCAGGAATATCTGTAGGGCTCTGTGTGATAAAGTAAACGCCAACACCTTTGGAACGGATAAGGCGCACAACCTGTTCAACCTTCTGCAGCAGGGCTTTTGGTGCATCGTCAAACAGCAGATGTGCTTCGTCAAAGAAGAACACCATTTTTGGCTTTTCAAGGTCGCCTACTTCCGGCAGGGTTTCGTACAGTTCGCTGAGCATCCACAGCATAAATGTGGAATAAAGCACAGGCTGCTGGAACAGCTGTTCGCAGTGGAGAATATTGATAAAGCCTTTGCCGTCATAGCTTACGCTCATCCAGTCTTTTACGTCAAGGGCAGGTTCGCCAAAGAATTTGTCGCCGCCGGCATCTTCCAGTGTCAGCAGACTGCGCAGGATTGCAGAAACAGACTGCGGTGTGATGTTGCCGTATATCTGTGACAGTTCTTTTGCGTTTGCGCTTACATACTGCAGCATTGCGCGCAGGTCTTTGATATCCAGCAGAAGCAGGCCGTTTTCGTCTGCCACTCTGAATGCAATGTTGAGAATGCCTTCCTGTGTTGTGTTCAGGTCAAGGATTCTTGCCAGCAGCATAGGGCCTATTTCTGTCATAGTTGTTCTTACAGGGTGGCCTTTCACGCCGAATACATCCCAGAATCTTGTAGGGAACTGTGTATAGCCAAAGCCGTCAAGACCCAGCTTTTCCACGCTGTTTTTCACCCATTCCTTGCCTTCGCCCATTTTGGCCATACCGGCAAGGTCGCCTTTGATATCAGCCAGAAAAACCGGCACACCTGCAGCTGCAAAGCTTTCGGCCATAACTTTCAGTGTGGTTGTTTTACCTGTACCTGTGGCACCGGCAATAAGACCGTGGCGGTTTGCCATTTTTGGCAGAAGGCACAGTTCTTTTTCGCCTTTTGCGATAATCAGTTTACCGTCTTTATACATCGTAAAATCCTCCGTTGATTTTCGTTTTCTACTGATTTAAGTATATACAATTATCCATTGCCTGTCAAAGAATTTTATACAATTTATATTATACCTTTTGTATATAAAAGAATAAATAATCCGATTTGTATAATTATAAACAGATAAGCTGTCAGATTGAAATACCATTTGTGGGTTTTGTGGCGGAATACCTTCATTCCGGCCAGCTGACCTATGCCCCCAAACAGCCCCAGCAGCAGCAAAGTCCTTTCCGGTATGCGCCAGCGGTCTTTCCTTGCTTTCCATTTGTCAATGCCAAAGGCGGCAAAACTGATTACATTTGCAATTATGTAAACTGTCAGAAGTATTTTCATATATCTCCCCCGTTTGTCGTTTTCCTTTAGTTTACAGATAAAAAAACATTTTGTAAACAATCAGTATATGCTATTGAAAAAAACATATGTAAATAGTAAAATATAATATGGCGAATAACGACGTTCCATCAAGAAATTAAAAGTTCAAGGAGTGACTTTATGAAATATTGTAAAAAATGTACAATGCCTGACACACGCCCCGGCATCACTTTCAATGAAGAAGGCGTTTGCAGTGCCTGTACTCATTACGAAAACCGCAAGAACATAGACTGGGATGCACGCTGGAAGGAATTTGAAGCCCTGTGTGACAAATACCGCGGCTGCAACGGCCCTGGTCAGTACGACTGTGCTATCGCTGTTTCCGGCGGTAAAGACAGCCACTTCCAGGTATATATTATGAAGGAAGTTATGAAAATGACTCCTATCCTGTTCAGCGTGGAAGACAACTTCCCTATGACTGAAGCAGGCAAACACAATCTGAAAAATATCAGCGAAGAGTTCGGCTGCCCAATCATCAGCTGCAAACCTGACATCAGAACACAGAAAATACTGATGAGATATATGTTTGAAAACTACGGCAAACCAACCTGGTACCTGGACAGACATATCTACACATTCCCACTGCATATGGCGCTGAAATTCAACACAATGCTGCTGGTTTACGGCGAAAACGTAAGCTATGAATACGGCGGCAATGCTGACGAAGAAACATATTCTGCACGCGGCCAGATTGAAAACGGCGTGGCATCCGGTATGGACGAAGAAGAACTGCTGGCACTGGGCATTGACCCTGCAGCACTGGCTATGACAAAGGCACCTGCACCGGAAGACCTGGCAAGACTGGACCCTATGTATATGTCCTACTTCCTGCCATGGAACAGCTATAAAAACTATATGCTGGCAAAATCCCGCGGCTTCCACGACCTGACACACGAATGGGACAGAAGCCACCACGCAGAAAACTTTGACCAGATTGACAGCCGTGCTTATCTGGTACACTCCTGGCTGAAATATCCTAAATTCGGTCACGCAGCTGCCACAGACTACACAGCAAGATACATCCGTTACGGCATGATGACAAGGGAAGAAGCTATTCCAATCATCAAGGAACGCGACGGCAACCTGGATGTGCTGTCTGTAAGAGACTTCTGCCAGTTCTGCGGCTACACAGAAACAGAATTCTGGCGGATTATTGACAAGTTCTACAACACAGACCTGTTCTACAAAGATTACACAGGCCGCTGGCTGCTGAAAGAACCAATCTGGGAAGAAAACAAATAATTGTAAAAACCAAAGGCACCCGAACGGGTGCCTTTAATATTCAAAAAGCATAGTCTGGCAGCCAATGCCATTAAAATAAAATATTTTTCAGTTAACTTAAGAAAGGGT
>JAFULT010000201.1 GCA_017483145.1 Oscillospiraceae bacterium
AGGAATGTGGGGTCATTGCACAGCAGATATGGGTTGGTGCTGATAATTTCTGTGGTTGCCTGTCCGTAAACGCCATAAAGTGCTATTGCCTGGCTGGCAGAAAGACCGTAGTTGGACAGATTCATAATTACATCCTGAATACCGTATATTCGTTTGAATTCAGACTGTATGTCCAGAGCCTGACGGTATGAAATGCCTTTTATGGTGGCAAGCTGCACAGGGTCACATTCCAGTATTTCAAGTGCATTGGCACCAAAGGACTTTATAATTCGCTTTGCAGTTACGGGACCTATTCCTTTTACTGCGCCGCTGGCAAGGTAATCATATATTGCATTTTCGTCGCTTGGCAGGGCAACTTCATAGTTCTGCACTTTAAACTGCACACCAAAAGAAGGATGATTGGAATATGTGCCGTGAACAACAAGCTGCTGCCCCGGAGCCACACCAACCATCTCTCCCACTACCGTTACCATATCTTCGTCGGTCTGCAGTTCAAGAACTGTAAAACCTGTATCCTGACTGGAAAAGGTTATGTATGCAATTGTGCCTTCAAGTCTGTCAAGTTCCTGCAAATTGATTACTCCATTTATATTTAATACATAATTTATTATAGTTTAATTATGCGGTTTTGTAAATAAAGCATTTGTGATATATTGTGATAATTCTCCGGGTCTGACTGTGGTTGCCAAGGGGCATTTATTGTCCGGATTATCCGAAATCACAACTGTTTCATTATTGTACAGTGTGTTGTGTATGTACTGTATGGCATCATATGTTTTATAGGACGCATCATATTTTATAATTGTGACGGTTTTGGGGGTATCAGAGTATTTTATTGCCGTTATAACCTGCTCTGCAAGACAGTAAAACCCAAATAATGCAAAAGCAGTGACAATTATCATATAAACATCAGACAACATAATATCACCTCTGTGATATTTTATGTCTGAAACTTTTTAAATGTGAAAAAGCACAGCGTGATGCTGTGCTTTATAGTGTTATTAAATTTCTCTTCTGCCTTCAAGGGCACGGTAAAGTGTGACTTCATCAGCATATTCAAGTGAAGCACCAACCGGCAGACCATAGGCAAGGCGTGTAACCCTGATGCCCAACGGTTTCACCAGGCGGGAAATATACATTGCTGTAGTTTCGCCTTCAATAGTTGAACTGGTGGCCATAATTACTTCTTTTACCTTGTCATTCTGCAGGCGGGCCAGCAGTTCCTTTACTGTCAGCTGTTCTGCTGTGATGCCGTCCATAGGTGAAATAAGGCCATGGAGTACGTGGTAAAGCCCTTTGTATTCTCTTGTTTTTTCAAATGTTGCCACATCACGGGGACTTTCAACAATACAGATGATGGATTCATCACGTTTTGTTGACGCACAGATAGGACAGATATCCTTGTCTGTAAAGTTCTGGCACACAGGGCAGCGCTTTATTTTGGTATGCACATCAAGGATTGCAGCTGCAAATTCCTTTGCCGCATTTTCGTCCATAGCCAGCACCTGATAAGCCATTCGTGTTGCGCCTTTGCGGCCTACGCCATTGAGGCGGGAGAAGTTGTTTATCAGCCTTTCAAGAGGCTCTGCGTTGTACTGTGCCATAATTACAGGATGCCAGGTACGTTGAGACCGCCTGTGATTTTGCCCATTTCAGCTTCGCTTTCAATTCTTGCTTTTGTGATAGCATCGTTTACAGCTGCTGCAACAAGGTCTTCCAGCATTTCGATATCTTCAGGGTCTACAACACTTGGGTCGATGGACAGACCAACAACATCGTGTTTGCCTGTAACTGTAGCTTTTACCAGACCTGAACCGCTTTCGCCAACATATTCTGTTTCATCCAGTCTGTCCTGCAGGGCTTTCATATCATCCTGCATTTTCTGAGCCTGTTTGATAATCCGGTTCATATTCTGTGGGCCGCCGCCCATACCTTTTGGTAATCTTGCTTTCATTTTATATATTCTCCTTAAATAATTATTCTATATTTACTTCCACACCCAGATTGCGCAGGGCGAGGATATCATCAAGGCTGTCATGTCCTGTTTCAGCAAACATATGGGCAATGTTTTTGTAACCGCCGATATTGTATCGTTTGCCACAGGAATTAAAAATAGCATTTTTGATTATGCCGTTTACCTCTTTGTTGGTGCGGATATAGTTGTTCAGTCCTTCATTGCCTTTGATGTACACAATGCTCTTGTAAAGATAGGCTGTGGAATTTTTGATAAAGGAATGAAGCGGAATATCCACATCTGCAATAAGGTCAATCACATCCTGCCAGTAAGTAAACGGAACAGGTTTTTCCTGTGCCTGAGGTGGTTCCGGCTTTGGCTGCGGTGCAGGCTGTACAGGTTTTGGCTGTGGTTTTTCCGGTGCCGGCATCTCTGTGGAGACAGCACCACCGGACTGCTGTGGTACAGGCTGCTGTGCAACAGGCTGTGGCTGTGCCGGCTGCTGTGCACTCTGTACAGGCTGTGGACGGGCAGGAACGGTCTGCGGTATCTGCTGTGTATTGCACATAGTGTAAACAGCAATATCCATTGCAATCTTTGCATTCTGACCTTTTGAAATGCTGTCCAGAGCATTTGTAAAGCAGTTAAGGGCAAAGGATATAAACTGGTGTGTGCAGGTTTTTGCCTGTTCCTTCAGTTTATCGAACTTTTCCCGGGAAATATTCAGCAGCTGTGGTGTACTGCCAACAAGGTTTGCCACCAGCAGATTGCTGAAGTGGGTAATCAGTTCTTCACACAGACGGCGTATATCAACACTGCGCTGTGTCAGTTCCATAAGTGACTGCATGGATGCAGCCATATCCCCGGCAATAAGGTTTGCAGTAAATGCAAAGATATCCTCATCTTTTGACACACCTACAAGGTTTGCAACTGTGTTTTCATCAATGTAATTGCCCATTGAAACACAGGTATCAAGAATACTGTTTGCATCACGCATTGCGCCGTCAGACAGGGTTGCTATCATTTTTGCGGCACCCGGTGTAAGCTGTATTCCCTCTTCGCCGGCAATTTCCAGCAGGGCATCTGCAATATCTTCCACAGTCAGTTTTGTAAAATCATATCGCTGACAGCGGGAAAGAATTGTGGCAGGCACTTTGTGAATTTCTGTTGTAGCCAGAATAAAGATAACATGTGCAGGAGGTTCTTCCAGTGTTTTCAGCAGCGCATTGAAAGCAGCTGTTGAAAGCATATGGACTTCGTCTATGATATAAACGCGGTATTTTGCCATAACAGGCAGATAGTTTACCTCGTTCAGCACATCGCGTATATCTTCTACAGAGTTGTTGGATGCGGCGTCCATTTCAGTAACATCGTAAATGGATTCGTTTTCTATACCTTTGCACACATCGCATTCAAGGCAAGGTTCGCCGTTGATGGGATGAAGGCAGTTCACAGCTTTGGCAAAGATTTTGGCACAGCTGGTTTTACCTGTACCGCGGGTACCTGTAAAAAGGAAAGCGTGACCGATTTTGCCGCCTGCAATCTGATTTTTCAGTGCCTCTACAACATATTTCTGACCGATTACCCGGCTGAATGTTTTAGGGCGGTATTTTCTGTACAGGGCTATATGCATAAAACTGACCTCCTTATTTTAAAATAGGACAGGCTATAAACGCCCGTGGCGTTTTGCATTATCACATATACAAAGAAAGCTTGGCATCGCAGGGAGAATCTGCTTAGTGCTGCTTGGTTCCCCACCTGACACGGTTCACAGCCTGCCCTCGTGCGGCTCTCTTTGTATATCTGACAACGCTGATAGCACTGTCCTGTAACTATTCTATATTAACATATATTTTAGAGAATTTCAATATCTTTATTCAATTTTACTGTAAAAAGGGCTGTCAACCACAAGTTGACATATAGTTGGTGGACTTGTATCCCCTGTTTTGTTAAAATAAGGCCAGAGGTGATAATATGACCATAGGTGAAAGAATACAGAAACTGCGTACCGGCAAAGGTTACACACAGGAATACATTGCCGGCCAGCTGGGTATTTCCAGACAGGCTGTGCACAAATGGGAAAAAAACGAAACCAGGCCGGACACAGACAATCTGATACTGCTGGCAGAAATACTGGGCACAACTGTGGAGTATATTGCTGCAGGCAATAAAGAAAACAAAACAGAAAAGAAAAAGCTGCCAAAGGCAGTTCCATATATAATTGTTATAATTATCACTGCCCTGCTGACTTTTATATTAACAGTACTGTATATTGCAAACCGGCCAGTGTCCTTTGATGCCGGGGCCTGCGGCGGCGGTTTTGCCACTGCGGTATACGACCAGTATGCTGAAAAGCTGATTGCAGACAATCACTTTTACCTTACAAGGGAGTTTGCCGCTGACGGAATTAAAGTTACGGATATCTGCCCTGTAAGGGAAAGCAGGGATGTAAAATATGAAGGCAAGGCAATATATATGTCCTTTGATGCTGTATACACATTTGACGATGAATCAACAGACAGTATACGACTTGACTTTATGGGAGAAAGAAAGTGGATACAGAATTACAAATGGCGTCTGATAAATGTGCCATATGCAGACTGATATTAAAAAGGGAGGCAAATGCCTCCCCTGTTTTTTTATCAGCCTTTGAATTTTACTGTTGTGATGTGTCTTGTCGGCCAGAATTCAAACAGATGCAGGCGGTCAATCTTTGCTTTTGTCTGTACAAAGTTTTCCACCACATCAGCCAGTGCAGACTGTATGTTTTCCGGCTGGTCTATAAGCAGTGTTGTGTGTGCTGTCCAGTTTGCAGAATCGCCAAACTGTTCTTTCAATGCCAGCAGTTCACGATTGATATCCGGTGTGATAAACAGCACTTTGCCGCCGCTGAAAATACCGATATGACTGAGATTCACATCAAAAGGTGATGTTGTAGCGGCAACTTCTTCCAGCTTTTCTATAAGCTGTTTTTCCTGCCGTGTGTCGAAGGTACCCATGGTAATGTGCATAGGTATATCCTTTGTCTGCGTACCCACAAAGCCCTTTTTGTAAAGATTATCCTGCAGCCGTGCTATGTATTTTTCTTTTTCGTCATCATAGCCAGCCAGAACACATAAAAATTTGTTGTCCATTGGTGTACCTCCTTGTTTGTTATAAAAAACAGAGCCGTCCTTATGGACGGCTCCTGTAATCAAAATCTAAATTATTTAACGATTTCGCCTACTGTTGCACCGCCACAAGCGTTTGCTTCGTCTGTGTCAATGTGCATAGCTGTTGCGTAAGAAGCGGAAACTCTAACTACAACGTCGTCAAAGATAAGGCTTCTGCCGTCAGAATCAACTTTAACTTTAACGATTTCTTTGTCAGAAACGCCGAAAGCCTGTGCATCTTCTGGTGTGATGTGGATGTGACGTTTTGCAACGATAACACCCTGTGCCAGTTCAACTTCGCCAGCTGGGCCAACCAGTTTGCAAGGTGCAGAACCTTCCAGAACGCCGGATTCTCTAACTGGTGCATTCAGACCGATAGAACGAGCGTCTGTAGCAGACAGTTCAACCTGGGATTCTTTTCTAACCGGACCAAGGATAGAAACGTTTTTCAGTTCTCTTTTTGGACCAACAACTGTTACTCTTTCTTCGCAAGCGAACTGGCCTGGCTGAGAAAGGTCTTTTTTGTGTGTGAGCTGGTGACCAGCACCAAACAGTATATCAACATGTTCCTGTGAAAGGTGAATGTGTCTTGCAGATGTTTCAACTAAAACTTTTGCCATTGTAAAAATCCTCCAGAAAAATTTATATTTTATTTTTCGCTTACTATTAATATACATTAATTCTGCTATTTTTACAAGTATAAAATTGTGAACGGGGATTTTTTAAACAAATGCACAATTTTGTTTAAAAATACTAAATTTCATTGTAAATAATCACAAATACTGTATCACACAATAATCACAGTCAATAAAATATAGTGAGGTGATATGTGTGAACAGGACAATGGAATATCTGTACTACATAAAAATGGTGTATCTGAACGCCGGCAGGGCACTAATGAAAGAAAACTACAGTTATTATGCAAATCTTGTCAATAAACAAAGGGTAAAATCGATATGTGAAAACATTTATAAAAAAGACTGTGATTTTTACCTTTCTTTCAGAGATACTGCCGGCTGTGCCGCCCAGGAGATTTTCTGTGATGCAGTAAACATATACAGGGAAAAATGCAATGTATTTGTTATTCTTGACTGCTATGGCCGGGATAACAGTATACTGGGAATACTGGCAGTGGAAAAGGCTGTTTTTTTATTTTCTGATTATGAATATAAATTCAGAAACATTGACAGCAAAAGCCTGGACGGCTGTTACCATAGGCATACTATACCAAGGCACAGTGCAAGGAAACTGAGAAATTTTGCCACGGAGTACTTTGAAAAAAGTGAGCATATTGCAAAAACAATGTGTTTATGATATCATTTTTATATGTTAATATTAAACATCGCAATTATAAAGGAGAGTTAATATGGAATTTAAAAAGGTAAATCTTGTTTATTTCAGTGCAACTGATGTAAGTAAAAAATATGCACAGGCTATGGGCAAAGCACTGGAAAAAGAAGTGGTTGAATTTGATTTCACAGTGCCTGAAAACAGAGACCCTGCAAAAGCACCTGCTTTCGGTAAAGATGATCTGGTAATTCTTGCCCTGCCAATCTACGGCGGCAGAATTCCTAACATTTGTCTGGAATATGTGGGAGCTCTGAAAGGTGACGAAACACCATGTGTAGTTATCGGTACATACGGCAACAGACACTATGATGACGCTGTTGTTGAAATGGAAGATATGATGAACGCACAGGGCTTTGTAGTAGTGGCAGGCGGCGCTGTTGTAGGCAGACACTCCTTCTCTGACAACATTGCAGGTCACAGACCAGATGCAGCTGACCTGGAAGGTGCAGCAGAATTTATCAAACTGGTTGTTGCAAAAGAAGGCAAAAAACTGCCGGATGGCACAATCCTGGGCAACAGACCTTACAAAGAAAAAGCTGCAGGTGCACCAAATGTGCTGCTGCCTAGCACTTCCGATGCATGTATCGACTGTATGCTGTGTGCAAATACATGTCCAACCGGCGTTATCAGCAAAGAAAATCCAAGAGAATTTGCAAAAGATGCATCATTCTGTCTGAGATGTAACAGCTGTTATGTAAAATGCCCTGTTGGCGCAAAAGCATTTACACAGGAAGCATTCAAGAAAACACAGGAATTCTGTGAAAACGCATTCGGCAAACCAGACAAAGAAAACCTGTACTGGCTGTAATTGCATAATAATATTAAAAGCACAGGGCGAAAGCCTTGTGCTTTTTTTGCTTTGTCGTTTATCCGCGGGCGGTTGGGGACGCCCGCCCCTACGTGTCGGTGTACTATGTTGCATTTATTGTCAATTTACGGGCGGGGATGGAACCCCACCCCTACCCGCAGATTTATTATCTGACAAAAAAAGAGTGGGTGTTCCCCACTCTTTTTATTTACAATATTACATCGCTTTAACAGCAGCCAGAAGTGCGTCAACTTTGTCTGTGTTTTCCCATTTAACGCCCAGGTCTTCGCGGCCGATGTGACCGTAAGCTGCCAGCTGGCGGTAGATTGGTTTACGCAGGTCAAGTGTGTCGATGATAGCTCTTGGACGCAGGTCAAATACCTGTGCAACAGCAGCTTCGATTTTTTCTTCTTCCACTGTGTTTGTACCGAATGTTTCAACCAGTACGGAAACAGGCTGTGCAATACCGATAGCATAAGCAATCTGTACTTCACATTTTTTTGCAAGACCGGCAGCAACAATATTTTTTGCAACATATCTTGCAGCGTAAGCGGCAGAACGGTCAACTTTTGTTGGGTCTTTGCCGGAGAATGCGCCGCCGCCGTGACGTGCATAACCGCCGTATGTATCTACGATGATTTTTCTGCCTGTCAGGCCGGAGTCACCCTGTGGGCCACCTACTACAAAACGGCCTGTTGGGTTGATGAAGAATTTTGTTTCTTCGTCCAGCAGTTCCCGTGGAACGATTGGTTTGATTACATTGTTGATGGTATCAACACGGATCTGTTCCAGGGAAACATCAGGTGAATGCTGGCTGGAAACAACAACTGTATCAACTCTTGCAGGAACGCCGTCTACATATTCAATAGTAACCTGTGTTTTGCCGTCCGGACGGAGATAGTCAAGTGTACCGTTCTTTCTTACTTCTGAAAGACGTTTTGACAGTTTGTGTGCAAGGGAGATTGGCAGTGGCATAAGTTCTTTTGTTTCGTCACATGCATAGCCGAACATCATACCCTGGTCGCCTGCACCGCCTACTTCGTCGTTTGTGCCCAAAGCGATGTCTGCAGACTGTTTGTCGATGGATGTGATAACAGAGCATGTGTCGCAGTCAAAGCCGTATTTAGCTCTGTCGTAACCGATTTCGCGGATAACTCTTCTTGCAACTTCAGGGATATTAACATTGTGTTTTGTTGTGATTTCACCGATACATACAACCATACCTGTTGTAACAGCTGTTTC
>JAFULT010000029.1 GCA_017483145.1 Oscillospiraceae bacterium
GGTGTATAAGAAATAAATAACAAAAAACAATGTCAGATTATACTGTTTTATCAGTTTCATATTTTTGCCTTTCTTTATATATGGTATTAAATCAGCCCTACTATTTTACAACTATTTGACACTTTTTACAACATTAAATCACAATATTTTATATGTATATTATATTGATACATATCTGTGCAGAACTGCGCCGCAACCGATAAAAACAAAAACTATCAAATTTTTCAAAAAATGTTAATTTAAGTGGCAAAAATTGATTAATATATACAATTTTTGTCCAAAAAAGCTTTTACTACTTGCCAAAAAGGGGATTTGGAGTATATTATATTATTAGATATAAATTGGGAAAATGTTTATATTTACATTAGATTAAAAACTTGAAAAGAGTAAGAGGTAAATGAGATGAATATTCATGGCAAGGACATCAAAATTTTCGCATGTAACTCAAACAAACCATTGGCAGAAAAAATCGCAAAACAGCTGGGTCTTCCACTGAGCAAATGCGATGTTGGTACATTCTCTGACGGTGAAATCACAGTTTCTATCGGCGAAACTGTTCGAGGCAGCGATGTTTTTATCATCCAGTCCACATGTACACCTGTAAACAATAACCTTATGGAACTGCTGATTATGATTGATGCTATGAAACGTGCTTCTGCAGGCCGTATCACAGCTGTTATTCCATATTTCGGCTATGCCCGTCAGGACAGAAAGAGCAAATCCCGTGACCCTATCAGTGCAAAACTGGTTGCTGACCTTATCACAGCAGCAGGCGCAGACAGAGTTCTTACAATGGACCTGCACGCAGCACAGATTCAGGGCTTCTTCAATATTCCTCTTGACCATCTGGAAGGTATGCCAATCCTGTCTCAGTACATTGAAAGAAAAAATCTTGAAGACCTGGTTATCGTATCACCTGACCTTGGCAGCGTAAACCGTGCAAGAAAAATTGCAAACCGTCTTGATGTGCCAATCGCTATCATTGACAAACGCCGTCCAAAACCAAATGTTTCTGAAATCATGAATATCATCGGCGATATCAAAGACAAAAACCTGCTTATCATCGACGATATTATCGATACAGCCGGCACACTGTGCAACGCTGCAAACGCACTGAAAGAACGCGGCGCAAAAACTGTAAGAGCCTGTGCTACACACGGCATCCTGTCCGGTCCTGCTATTGAAAGAATCCAGGCTTCCGCTCTGGAAGAACTTATCCTGCTGGATACAATCCCACTTGCAGCTGAAAAGAAAATTGACAAAATCAAAGTGGAATCTGTTGCACCTATCTTCTCACAGGCAATCCAGAGAATCTACGCTGACCAGTCTGTTTCTACACTGTTCTCTCTGTAATTCTGCACTATGTTTTTAAAAAGTTCACAAGGCGCTGATTATCTTGTGGTGGGTCTGGGCAACCCGGGCACAAGATATGATAATACACGCCATAATATAGGCTTTGCCTGCGTTGACTACATCTGTGACAAAACAGGTGTGAAACTGGACAAGGCCAAGTTCAAAGCGCTCTACGGCACATGGAAATACAAGGATAAAAAGATTGTTCTTGTCAAGCCACAGACTTTTATGAACCTTTCCGGTGAAGCTGTAGGTGCAGTTGCAAGATTTTACAAAATTCCTCCGGAAAATGTGATTATAATATATGATGATGTATCCATGGCAGTGGGCAAAGTGCGCATCCGTCTCAAAGGCAGCGCAGGGGGCCACAATGGTATAAAAAGTATTATATCCCACATTGGCGACGTGTTCCCACGCATCAAACTGGGCGTAGGGGAAAAGCCACATCCGGAATATGACCTTGCTGACTGGGTACTGGGCAAATTTACAGACAGCGAAAGAAAACAGCTGGCAGAAAAATTTGACAGCGCCTATCAGGCAGTTCAGCTGATGGTTGACGGTCAGTCTGACAAAGCCATGAATTTATATAACAGATAAACACAGCCGTGTGATACCCCCTGTCCGGGTATTACACGGCATATGTTGCTGTGACAATTATGGCACGGCAACATATGCATGCTGCACCTGAAGCTAGCAAGGCTATAAAAATCCGGACTGTCTACTCGACCATATAAATATAAGCCGCTTGCGGCGTTCCTTTTATGTAATAAAGTGTTTTACAATTTATTACACGGGACGGGAAACCCGTCCCCTACGCATTTATCAAAACAAATCACAACAAAGGTTACCAATATGCTTTTAAAAGAAATTATAAACACCGGGGAATTTGCCCGTCTTATGAATGAAATAAACAGCTACAGCCAGCCTATAGCTCTGTTTGGTCTGTCCCGCACTGCCCGTGCGGCATTTCTGTCTGCCATACAGCAGGTTACAGGCCGCCACGTGCTGGTGCTGACCAAAGACGAGCGCAGCGCCAGCCGCCTGCTGGACGACACACGGTTTTTTACCACAGGGGCACAGGTTTTCAGCCCGCGAGACCTTACTCTCCGCCCGCTGGAAAGTTTCTCCCGCGAATACGAATACCGCCGCATACGCACATTGGGCAACCTTGTAGGCGGCAGCGCAAAAATTGTCATCAGCCCTGTGGACGCTGCCCTTATGTACACTATGCCAAAGGACAGATTTCTGCAGAACACCCTTACAATAAGGGCAATGGACGCTGTAAACAGGGACAGTCTGGTGCAGAATCTGGTAAATGCCGGCTATATCCGCCGTGAAATGGTGGAAGGCCCGGGGCAGTTTTCTGTCCGTGGCGACATTGTGGACCTTTACACCCCGGATATGCCATATCCTGTCCGCATAGAATTCTGGGGAGATGAAATTGACAGAATCAACACCTTCGACACCGAAAGCCAGCGCCGCCTGGAACAGATTGACAAGGTGCATATTTCCCCTGTAAAGGAAGTGCTGTTCACCGACTGTGAGCTGGCACTGCAGGCTATCCACAACTTCAGAAAAACACTTTCTCCAAAGCAGCGTGCACAGTTTGACACCGCCAGCGAAAAGGATGTCATCACCCTTGAAAACGGCATTATGCCACGGAGTATGGACAAATACATTTCCGTCTGTTATGAAAAACAGGCAACACTTTTTGATTATTTAAACAATCCTATTGTATTCCTTGATGACTGGAGTGCAGTAAAGGAAAGCTACACAAATGTGATGTGGCAGCACAACAAGGATATTGAACAGTTGCTGACAGAGGGTATTATATCCAAAGGTATGGAAGAATACTATGCTCCTGCAACCTATCTTGTAAGCAAATGCAAAACCGCACCTACCGTGGTGGCGGAAGATTTTGTGCGCACCACAGCGGATTTCTCCCTGTCACAGATTGTTTCCATATCCTGCCACGCCCTTAACGGCTGGAACGGGGAATACAAGGTTTTAAGTGAAGATATCACTTCCCTTGTAAACCAGGGATATAAAATAATGGTGCTGGCAGGCACAAAAAAATCAGCTCAGACCCTGGCAGGGGACCTGCAGGATATGGGTTTCAAAGCCTTTTTCACAGAAAATGACACCCTGCTGCAGCCGGGCACTGTTTCTGTAACCTATGGCCGCACACATCAGGGCTTTGACCTGCCGATGCAGAAAATACGGCTTATCACAGGTCACAAGCAGAACGTTGCCACTGCCAGACCCAAAAAGAAAAACAAGGATGCCATCACATCAATAGACCAGATTTCAAAAGGGGACTATGTGGTGCATCAGAACTACGGTATCGGCATTTATGACGGCATTCACAACGTAAGCATGCAGGGCATTACAAAGGACTATCTGCTGATTAAATTTGCCGGCAAGGACAGCCTTTATGTGCCTGTTACCCAGCTGGACCTTATCAGCCGCTATACCTATGCCAAAGATGATGAAAAGGTTTCCCTGTCAAAACTTGGCGGCGAAAGCTGGAACAAAACCAAACAGAAAGCAAAAAAAGCCACACAGGAAATGGCAAAAGAGCTTATTGAACTTTATGCCAAGCGCGAAAAGGCCAGGGGCTTTGCCCACGACCCGGACAGCGAATGGCAGCGTGACTTTGAAACCCGCTTTATCTATGAAGAAACAGAAGACCAGATGCGCGCCATATCTGAAATCAAACGTGATATGGAATCCACACATCCTATGGAACGCCTGCTGTGCGGCGACGTTGGGGTAGGCAAGACAGAAGTTGCCATCCGCGCTGCTTTCAAGGCTGTTATGAGCGGCAAACAGGTTGCTGTCCTTGTGCCTACCACAGTTCTGGCATGGCAGCATTACAACACCTTTATACAGCGTATGGAAAGCTTTCCTATAAATATCCAGCTGCTGTCCCGCTTCCGCACACCAAAGCAGAGACAGGCCACTATACGTGATATAAATGACGGCGTGGCTGACATCGTTATCGGCACCCACGCGCTTATTCAGAAAAGTGTAAAATTCAAAGACCTTGGTCTTGTAATCATAGACGAAGAACAGCGCTTTGGTGTTGCCCACAAGGAAAAACTGGTGGAAGGCTTTACCGGAGTGGACGTTCTCACCCTGTCTGCTACACCAATTCCGCGTACATTGTCAATGGCGCTCAACGGCATACGCGATATGTCCACCATCGAGCAGCCGCCTATTGACAGAATTCCTATCGAAACCTATGTAAGTGAATACAACGAAAGCATTATTGCAGCGGCTTTAAACAGGGAGCTGAACCGCGGCGGCCAGTGCTATTACCTGCACAACCGCGTGGAAACCATTGACCTTTGTGTACAGCGTGTGCAGAAAATGGCACCGGAAGCAAGAATCGGTGTTGCCCACGGCAAAATGGACGAAGCATCCCTTTCTGCTGTATGGCAGCAGCTGATGAACGGGGAAATCGATATTCTTGTATGTACCACAATCATAGAAACAGGCATCGATGTTTCAAACGCAAATACCCTTGTTATCGAAGATGCAGACTATATGGGTCTGGCACAGCTGTACCAGATACGCGGCCGTGTTGGACGTTCAACCCGCAAGGCATATGCATATTTCACCTTCAGAAAAGACAAAGTGCTGAATGAAATTGCAGTAAAACGCCTTAATGCAATCAAAGAGTTTACTTCCTTTGGCTCCGGCTTCAAAATTGCCATGCGCGATTTGCAGATACGCGGTGCAGGCAGTATTCTGGGCAAAACACAGTCCGGCTTTATGATGTCTATCGGTTATGATTTGTATATCAAACTGCTGAACCAGGCTATAGCAATAGAACGCGGTGAAAAGGTAAAAACAGAAAAAAGTGACTGCGTTATCGATATTTCTGTAGATGCCTTTATTCCGGACAGCTTTATATCCTCCACCGCCAACAGAATCGAAGCATACAAACGTATAGCATCCCTTGAAACTGAAGAAGATGTGGACGACCTGATTGACGAACTGGTGGACCGCTATGGCGATGTGCCGCAGGCTGTTATGGGGCTTATCGATATATCCCTGCTGCGTGTGCTGGCGGCATCGTTGGGCATTACCGAAATTGTGCAGAGAAAAGAAAATATTATTTTTTACGGCGACCGATACGGCGAAATAGATATGATAAAATTCCTTAAGGAAGTGCCGTATAAAATAGGCATCAATTCCACCAACAAACCATTTGTTTCTGCACAGATACCACAGAACAAACGGCCACTGCAGGTTATGAACGATGTGCTGCACATCCTTAAAGATAATAAAACAGAAGAATAGACAGAAAGAACAGCCCACAGGCTGTTCTTTTTTGTAGAGTAAATTATAGTTTAGCGTACTGTCGTACGCTAAACGCGGGCGACCACAGGTCGCCCCTACGGGGGTGGTGTAACGGAGGGGTGTAACCCCTCCTGATAATAAATATGTATATGCCGACATACACATAAAACTAATGCGCGTTGCGAACGGATGTGAGCAGTAGCGCTTCTGTATGTA
>JAFULT010000202.1 GCA_017483145.1 Oscillospiraceae bacterium
GGACGAAGGTTTTCGTCGTACTGGAGCAGAGCTCTGGAAAGACCGTGTCTGATAGCACCAGCCTGACCGGAAACGCCACCGCCGTTTACGTTAACAACGATGTCAAATTTGTCTGCTGTATCTGTGAGTGCAACTGGCTGACGAACGATCAGTTTCAGTGTTTCAAGACCAAAATAATCGTCGATGTCTCTGCCGTTGATTGTGATGTTGCCGTTACCGCTGTAAACTCTAACTCTTGCTACGGAAGATTTACGACGGCCTGTGCCATAAAAATATGCTTTTGTTTCGTACATTATTTTATCCCCCTAAATTAGAATTCAAAAACTTCTGGTTTCTGAGCAGCGTTTTTGTGTTCTGCGCCTTTGTATACACGCAGTCTTGTAAGAGCTTTGTCACCAAGTTTGTTGCCTGGGAGCATGCCTTTAACTGCCAGCATCATAGCTTTGTCAGCTTTTGTTGCCATCAGTGTGCGGTAGTTAACAGATTTCATACCGCCGATCCAACCTGTGTGGTGGTGGTGGAATTTTTTGTCCAGTTTAGAACCTGTGAGAACAGCTTTATCACAGTTGATGATGATAACGTGGTCACCACAGTCTACGTTTGGAGTAAATGTAACTTTGTTTTTGCCTCTGAGCAGGTCAGCAGCAACAACAGCAGTACGGCCAAGTGGTTTGCCTGCAGCATCGATGATGTACCATTTGCGTTCTACTGTTTCTGGTTTCTGAAGAAAAGTACTCATAGTATCCCCCTGATAAATTTTTTATAACTGATATTTTAACAAATTAAAAGACCCTTTCGGGTGCATAAATAATATACCAAAAAGGGTGCTCAAAGTCAACGATTTTTTGCAAAAAATTCAATCAAATCAAAGATATCTCTTGTTTTCTCTGTTTTTCATATGTTTTGCTCACATTTTCTCAAATGGCAATTTCATTTTTGATTGAAATATTGAACAAAATTATCTTGTTTTATTTATTAAAAAAGCATATACTTATAAATACTGTATATGGCGCAGGCAGAAAAGCCTGTCTTTCGCCAATTAAATATTATACACTATAAGAGGTGTTTATGGCAAATTATTTTCAGAGATTATGCGGGCTGATGCGCAAGGCAATAGTGCAGTATGATATGCTGCAGGACGGCGACAAAGTGTGCGTAGGGGTTTCCGGCGGCAAGGACAGCGTGGCGCTGACACTGGCACTGGCACAGCTGCAGAAATATATAGATATAAAATTTGACCTGGTGGCAGTGACACTGGACCCACAGTTTTTTTCAAAGCCAACTGATTATTCACAGCTGGAAGAACTGTTCAGGGAAAAAGGCATTGAATATGTGATAAAGAGAACAGACATAGGCCCTATCATCTTTGACCAGCGCAAGGAAGAAAACCCTTGCAGCCTGTGTGCAAGAATGCGCCGCGGTGCACTGCACGATGTGGCCAAGGAACTGGGCTGCAACAAAATTGCCCTGGGGCACCACCTGGACGACGCCATTGAAACATTCTACATGAACCTGTGGAACGAAGGCAGAATAGGCACATTCAGCCCTGTTACCTATCTTTCCCGCAAGGATGTGACAATGATAAGACCTATGGCACTGGCTGTGGAAAGCGATGTTGTTGCCGCTGTAAACCAGCTGAAAATGCCGATAGTAAAGTCAGCCTGCCCTGCTGACGGTGTGACTAACAGACAGAATATGAAGGATTTTATCACAGAAAAATGCAAAACTGACCCATCCTTCAGGGCAAAGAGCCTGAACGCTTTCCAGAAAAAAGACCTGGACGGCTGGGGCCCTAAAAATAAATAGTACGGAGATATAAATGGATTTAAGAGAAAAACATTGCTGGGCGGAAATTGATATTGACGCCATTAAAAGCAACTATGAGCTGATAAAATATGTACTTGACCGCCCTTTCTATACAGTGGTAAAAGCTGATGCATACGGTCACGGTGCAAAATACATAGCGAAAATTTACAGCGAAATGGACACTTTCGGCTTCTGCGTTTCCAATTTCAGCGAAGCAATGGAGCTGAGAAATGCAGGCATTACAAAACCAATCCTTATTCTTGGTTACACAGAACCAAACAAGGCATATGAGCTGTTCAAAAACAATCTGACACAGACTGTTTTCAGTGTGGAATATGCAAAAGCGCTGAACGACCAGGCCCTGTACCCTGTGGAATGCCACGTAAAGCTGGACACAGGTATGGGCAGACTGGGTTTTGACCTGCTGGCAGACAAGGAACAGGCATACAATGATATAAGAAAACTGCTGAATATGCACAACCTTAAGTTTACAGGTCTGTTCAGCCACTTCCCTGCTGCCGATGCAGTGGATGAAAAATCACTGATTCTTACACAGAGACAGGTGGAACTGTTCAGCGAAACAGCCCGACTGATGGACATCTGGGGCTTTAACCTGAAAATTCTCCACGGTCAGAACTCTGCCGGCATTGCAAGAAAGCTGAACGGCAGTTTCAACACAATGCGTGCAGGCATTATACTGTACGGCCACAACCCGTCTGACGAAGTGATTTTTCCACAACTGAAGAACACAATGAAGCTGAAAACAGTTGTGACACACATCAAGACTGTGAAAGCAGGCCAGAATGTAAGCTACGGCATGAACTGGACAGCCACACAGGACACAAAGGTGGCCACCCTGGCCGCAGGCTATGCTGACGGTGTTTCCCGTCTGCTGGGCTTTACAGGTCACAGTGTGCAGATTGGTGACAGATATTACCCTGTAATCGGCAACATCTGTATGGACCAGATGATGATTGACATTACAGACAGCGATGTGAAAGTTGGCGATGAAGTGACTGTTTGGGGCGGCAAAGGCGAAAACAGCATTGAAAATATTGCAAGGAAAACATACACAATACCATACGAAATCCTGTGCGGTGTTTCAAAACGCGTGCCAAGGGTTTATATGGAAAAAGGCAGAATATGCCACATTGAATACGGAATATAAAAAAGGGCACAGCAATATGCCAATGTCATTAAGATAATAGAATGTCATTCCGAGCAAAGCGAGGAATCGCAAAAACACTTAAGTAGTATTTAATGCGATTCTTCGGCTTTCAGCCTCAGAATGACATTTTGTTTTTATTAATTAAGTTGTTATTTTATAAAATTGCTTAACTTAATGACATTGCAGCAGACGCTGTGCCTTTTGTTTGTATTATTTCATATTTTCTTTAACGGCTTTCATAAAATCTGCAAAAATATTCATGCCGTTTACGCTGTCGGCACTCATTTCCGGGTGCCACTGGTATGCGCGGAGATACTGTGTGTCATCGTCATAGTACCAGCTTTCCACCAGACCGTCCGGTGACCAGGCCATTGGCACAACGCCTTTGCCTGTAGTTTTGATACCCTGATGGTGCAGGCTGTTTACACCGATTTCTGTTTTGCCTGTCAGTTTGTGGAGAGGAGAGCCTTCTTCCACTTTTACAGTATGTGTGGATTCTTTCATATATTCATCATATACTGAATGTTTTACATCGCCCGGCATCTGTGTCGGCAGGTCCTGATACATAGTGCCGCCAAGGAAAACATTGGCAATCTGGCAGCCGCGGCAGATGCAGATAACAGGTTTTTTCAGTTTAAGGGCTGCTTTCAGCAGGTTGCAGTCAGAGCTGTCACGTTCCGGCTGTGTTGCGGCACAGTATGGCTGTTTTTCTTCGCCGTAAAGGGATGGCTCTATATCGGCACCGCCTGTCATAAACAGACCGTCTGCCCTTTCCATCAGCTGCAGGGCCTGTTCTTCATCCATAAAACCGGCCAGCACAGGCACACCGCCTGCATTTACAATTGCAGCTGTGTTGTATCCGTTTGTATATGTATATTTCTGGTCAAAAGGTTCTTCCATCCGCATTTTTGCAGGTGTGAGAACGATAAATGGTGTTTTCATGGTAAATCCCCCCTGTATTTACTATATATTCTACAGGATAAATAAATTTTTTCAAGGTCAATATGCATTTTATTCCCCGCAGTGCCCATAATAACGGGGAAAGGAAGGTATTTTATTATGACTAATCTTAAATGTAGCGTATATTCCTGTATGCATCACAAAGGCGACCACTGCTGTAAGCCAAACATCAAGGTGGAAGGCCCAAGAGCAATGTCCAGCGGCGAAACAGAGTGTGCATCCTATGCGGCAAAAGGCCATCAGAACACTGTAGGTACTTCTACACCTAATCCACAGCTGGAAATTGTGTGTTCTGCCAACGAATGTGTGTACAACAAGGAATCAAAATGCCACGCCAACAATGTTTCAATCAATACAATGGGCGGTCAGGCCGGCTGTTCCACTTTTACAAAAAGAAACTAAAGCAAGGCAAAAAAGACCAGACTGCTGTGGTGCAGTCTGGTTTTTGCTTTGTCAAATTTCAACACACAGATTTCAATGGAGATAAGTGGCGGTATTGCTGATAAACTGCAGGCAGTCATCAGTCAGTTTTACAGTAAGAATATTTTCATACTCTGCCACGCCTTCTGTGTTTACAAGGCTGTAATGTATTTCATACATACCATTTTCCGCCTTTTCCACCGCTGTAATCTGCGGTGCCATGGACCAGCCGTAGCCGTCCGGGTGGATAACTGTTTCTGTGGTTGGCTCGTATACTTCACTGTTTCTGAAATAGTCTTCAACAGCTGCTTTGTCCCACAGGAAATATTTTTCAGCCACAGCCACATAGTCGGCCAGTTTTACCGCCTTTGATATACCCCAGTTATTCCGTGGTATCTTCACCATCGGCATAGGCGTGCCGTTGTCAAGCTGATACAGGTTTTCCAGCGCCGCCTGCAGTATAAATGCATCGTTTATATTGTCCCTGTCCCAGCTGTCAGCCAGGATAATATACAGGGCAGGCACATATTTTTCTGCCAGCAGACGTACATATTCATCGTCACCGCCCGGGGTGTAGTCCTTTATAATATCTGTTTTTCCGTTTGTGATATCAACTGTGGCTCTCAACAGTTCTTCTTCGTTGTGTTTTACAAAGAATTCCACAGTATTGCCTTTCTGTGTCATATACACAGGTTCAAAGCCGGAGGTGTTGTACACCACCTTTATACCTGTGTCCCAGTACTGTGTCAGTCTGCCTTCCTTGTCCAGCAGGCCCACCTTATAGGTTTCATACAACTGGAACGGATTGGCCCTGTCATAGATTGAGCCACCCTGTGAATAAACCACAGTATAGGTAAAATCGGCAGGGTCGCGGCGCACCGCATAGATGTATCTGTAATCCGGGCCGGAATCCACAAAACCGCCGTGGAAATTGTCCTTTGTGGTGAAAACAGGCAGCGGATTGCCCATATCAAGGTCAAATACATTAAGACCGATTGTGTCCATTGTGTATACATCCCCGCCCGAGAAAAAGCCTGTATCAGTCACTTTGTCTTTATTTATGAAACCCAGACTTTTATATGTATTGCTGTCTTTTTCATACAGGACAACTTCCTGCACCGGGGTGTTCCACAGATTTACCTTTGGTCCGTAATACAGTTCATAATTGTTTTCCTTGCCGGTGGCAACTGCCGGGTGATGTTTCCTGTCGTTCATATTGTATGCAGGAATATGCCGTCTGCCGGTGTATTCATTGCTGATAAATCTGAAACTGCCGTGTTCATTTACTGTAAAAGTCAGCTTGCCGTATTCATAATATGGGGACATATTGTTTATCAGATAGTCTATCACATAGTTGTTGCCCTGCTGTACTACTGCAATGGTTTTCAGCCCTATTACAGTGCCCAGACCATCGGACATAAAGACTTTGTCTGTGTCCGGGTCATAGGCGCCAGTGTTTTTCAGTGCCTGTGATATCTGCACGCTGTCAAAATCAAAGTAGGCTGTGCCCCATTTGATATAATTTTCTATATCTGTATAGCCGTTTTCATCACAGGTGAAAGTTTTGCCTGTGTCTTTGTAGTACAGGTCTTCAACTATGGATTTGAACACAATTGTGCCCACACATTCAAACAGGGGCTGTGGGTTTTGCCCGTTCCAGCTGATGTCAGAAGGTATGGCAAAAATGTTCAGCAGGCTGTCTGCCGCATCTTCGGATGTAAGTATATCGTAAATTCTTTCGTATTCCTGTGTGTCCTGCCCGCCGGTCTGCGGTTTTTCTTCCTGTGTGCAGGCGGTGAATATCATACATAAAGCAAGCAGCAATGAAACAATTCTCTTTTTCATAACCCCTCCTGTAAATCTTTTTCTGCTTTCATTATAACACTCTGAAAACAAACTGCAATAAATGTGACAGAACTGTTATTTTTCCTTATATATTGCATTCCGGCAATATGAAATTGTATAATTAAAACAGAAATAAAACCCACGGAGGTAATGAATATGAAAAAAGAAGCTATGGAAGTTCTGCTGAACCGCAGGGCAATACGCAAATTCAAAGCTGACCCTATCCCTGCAGAGTTGCTGGATGCAGTGCTGGAAGCAGGCACATATGCACCTACAGGCAGTGGCAGGCAGTCCCCTGTGATTGTGGTGCTGCAGGACGAAGAAAAGGTGAACGCAATCAAAAAGCTGAATGCATCTGTAATGGGTGCTGACCGTGACCCATATTATGGCGCACCTGTGATTCTGCTGGTGCTGGCAACAGACAGGGCACCAAACGAAGAAATTGCCATACTGGACTCTGCCTCTGTTACAGTAAACCTGCTGAACGCCGCATATGCAGTGGGTCTTGGCAGCTGCTGGATTCACCGCTGCAAGGAAATGTTTGAAAAGGCAGAGGGCAAAGCCCTGCTGAAGGAATGGGGCCTGGACGAAAACCTGCGCGGTGTATGTTCAATTGCATTGGGATATGCAGACTGTGAACAGCCTGTGCCTATTCCAAGAAAAGAAAATTACATCATCAAACTGTAAAATTTGCACATTAAAAGGCAGGGATATCCCTGCCTTTGTTTTTTATTCTGTTATCTCTCCGTGAATCTTCACGCGGCCGCCGTCCGGGCAGGCTATGTCAAAACATTCTGCCTTGCCGTCCCCATAGTCCAGCTGTGCCCCATTCTGCAGGGCAAATATATATGGATATGCGCGGTGCCACAGCTCCCGGCAGAGCGGCGGGCAGATGTCCTCTACAATGAAAACATCCCCTTTTTTGTGATAGCCGCTGCGGCAGCTGCTTTCTGTTACAGTCAGTTTTACCTTTGCCATAATCAGTCCACTCCTTCAAGGTCAAAAGGCGGAATAAAGCTTTCGCTGGCAGATTCCCCTTCCTGCAGAAAGCCGTTTTCCACGCCGATTTCCACCGCCCGGTCAACCACTTCATCATACTCATCCTGTGTGATTTTACGGTTGATTTCCGGGTAATCAGCCAGGTCTGTACACGGGGTGTACTGGCTCATAATACTGATGAAAATACTGTCCCCATACTTGTTGTACAGATATTCAATGGCGTCTTTTGCCGCCTGCACCTGCCCCGGAAGGACAAGGTGGCGCACAATAACGCCTTTTTGGATAATGCCGTCATCGTCAAAAACACACTGTGGCTGCTGGCGCACCATTTCATCTATTGCAGCCTGTGCGTACTGCACATAATCAGCAGCTTTGGAATATCTTGCGGCTGCGGCATTGTCCATATATTTAAAGTCCGGCAGCCATATATCCACAGTTTCAGCTAGCAATTTTATTGTTTCCACCTTTTCGTAGCTGCTGGTGTTGTAGACTATGGGCAGTTTCAGCCCTTTTGCCTTTGCCAGTTTTACCGCCTGGATTATCTGCAGTGTATAATGGGTAGGTGTGACAAGATTGATGTTCAGCGCACCCTTTGCCTGCAGTTCAAGAAAGATATCAGCCAGTCTTTCAACGGTGATTTCCTTGCCGAAGCCCCCTGTGGAAATTTCCTTGTTCTGACAGAACACACATTTCATATTGCAGCCGGAGAAAAACACAGTGCCGCTGCCTTTTTCACCGCTGATACAGGGTTCTTCCCACATATGCAGGGCGGCACGGGAGATTTTTACGGTCTGGGGCATAGAGCAGAAACCGGTTTTTACAGTCCTGTCCACATTGCAGTTGCGCGGACAGATGTTGCATACGTTCATTATATATCCAGCTCCAGTACTACAGGGCAGTGGTCACTGCCGAAAATATCGCTGCGGATTTTTGCATCCTTAATGTTGTCTTTCAGGCTGTCAGACACCACAAAATAGTCAATACGCCAGCCTGCGTTCTTTTCTCTTGCCTTGAAGCGGTAACTCCACCAGCTGTATGCCCCCTCAAGGTCAGGGTACAGGTGGCGGAAAGTATCTGTGTGGCCGCTTTCCAGCAGCTGACCGAATTTTTCCCTTTCCTGGTCAGAAAAGCCAGGGTTTGTTCTGTTTGTTTTAGGGTTTTTCAGGTCAATTTCGTTGTGGGCCACATTAAGGTCACCGCACAGGATAACCGGCTTTGTCTGTGCCAGTTTCAGCATATATGTACGCAGTTTGTCCTCAAAATCCATACGGTAGTCAATTCTTGCCAGACCTTCCTTGCTGTTTGGAGAATAGGAAGTGATAAGCCAGAATTTTTCGTATTCCAGTGTAATCAGTCTGCCTTCATCATCCACATAATCATCCATACCTGTGGAAACAGACAGTGGTTTGTGCTTTGTAAAAATGGCTGTGCCGGAATAACCCTTTTTCACAGCGCTGTGCCAGTACTGTTCATAGCCCGGCAGGTCCAGGGAAATCTGGTCCGGCTGCAGTTTTGTTTCCTGCAGGCAGAAAAAGTCTGCATCTTCAGCATTGAAAAAATCCATAAAGCCTTTGCCCATACAGGCGCGCAGGCCGTTTACGTTCCAAGAAATAAATTTCATAATTATCTCCTTAAAAAAGATATTTTACTAATTATACAATATAAGCCCTGTTTTTTTCAACATTGCCGTCCTTGAATAAAAGGGCGATGTGTGGTAATATATTCTACAGTTAAAAATTATTATTTACGGAGTGATAAAAAATGGGCGTACCAAGCGATAAAAGAGCAGGCGTTGAAGAAATTCTTACATATCTGCCATATTTTGAAACAGTAGAAGAAGATATGATCAGCCGTGTGGTAACACAGGAGCTGGAAGAAGACGGCTCTATGCCTGTAGATACAATTATGTACCGGAACCCTATTCTGGGCTTTATTGAAGATGCATATGTTGCCAACATTCTTGAACCGAAGTACATCGAAATTATGAACGCTGAAGCACAGGGTGAAATTGAACTGGAAGTTCTGGTTTATGCCCTGCCACAGGCAAGCTATCAGCTGACAATGTCAGTGCTGACCTGCATTATCCGCCAGGAACAGTTTGCACCTGGTCTGTGGGGTCTGGCTACAAAAGAAGGCTGGTTCCTTAAAATCCTGCAGCGTCTTGAAGTGCTGCTGGAAGAAGACGATTGATTTTTAACCGGAAACTCCGCTTTTGGGCGGAGTTTTTCTCTTTTTCTATTGCGAAAAAAATAACAAAGTATTATATTATATACATAAAGATATATTGAACATAAAAAGGAGACTTTGATTATGGATTACCGTAAAAAATCAGAGGAAATTTTTGAATATGTACAGGGCATACGCCGCCAGCTGCACCAGTGGGGCGAAGTGGGCTTTGACCTGCCACAGACAGTTGCCCTTGTGAAAGAAGAACTGACAAAAATGGGCATAGAACACTATCCTGTGGGCAAAGCAGGCGTGTGCGGCATTATAGGCAAAGGGGACAAATGCGTTCTGCTGCGTGCTGATATGGACGCCCTGCCAATGGACGAAACCACAGGTCTGCCATATGCATCCACCAGCGGCGGTACACACAGCTGTGGTCACGACTGCCACGCCGCAATGCTGCTGGGCGCTGCAAAGCTGCTGAAAGAAAATGAAGCCAACCTGAAAGGTGTGGTAAAACTGATGTTCCAGCCTGCGGAAGAACTGCTGCAGGGTGCAGTGGATATGATTGAAAATGGTATTCTGGAAAACCCAAAACCGGATGTTGCCTTTGCCACACACGTTTCAGTTGGTCAGCCGGGCACAACAGTAGGCAGAGTGACATACTCTTCCGGTCCTGCCCTTTATTCCGGCGACGCTGTAAGAATTGAAGTTACAGGCAAGGCCAGCCACGGCGCAGCTGCATTTATGGGTGTGGACGCCATCAATATTGCCGCACATATTGTTGTGGCGCTGAATGAAATCATCTCCCGCGAAATTCCGCTGGACGAACACTCTGTTGTCCTGGTGGGCAAAATCAGCGGCGGTGACACAGTAAATACAACAGCCGGCAGTGCTGTGCTGGAAGTTTCTCTCCGTGCACAGACAGAAGAAAAACGCAACTTCCTGAAACAGCGTGTAAAGGAAATCAGTGAAGGCATTGCATCCACATTCCGCGGCAAGGCAGATGTGCAGTTTGTATACGGCATGTCCCCTCTTTACTGTGACCCGCAGGCGGCAGCAGATGCCCACAGATATATTTCACAGCTGGGCTATACACCTGTGTGTGTACCTTGTGCAGGCGGCACAGAAGACTTTACAGCGGTGGCAAACATTATCCCGTCTGTAATGCTGAACCTTGGTGCAGGCAGTCTGGAAGAAGGCCATATCTGTTCAATGCACAATGCAGGTATGGTTGTGAACGAAGATGTTCTGCCTACAGGGGTGGCAATTTACTGCCAGTGTGCTACACAGTGGCTGGAAGAAAACGCATAATACAACCAAAAGGCACAGCGGGCTGCACTGCTGTGCTTTTTTATTGCAATTATCTATTCCAGCCAATATAATATATACAATATTACTTATCGAGGTTATTATGAAAATACTGTTTATCGGAGATATTGTGGGCACAAACGGTGTGAACATACTGCGCAGGGGGCTGCCTGTGCTGAAAAAGGAATATGGCTGTGACGTGTGCATTGTAAACGGAGAAAATTCCAATGAAAGCGGCACAGGTATGAACAGACGCGATGCCGATGATATTTTTGCCTGCGGGGCTGATGTGATTACCGGGGGCAATCATTCAATGCGCAGGGCCAATATGGAACTGTACACAGAAAACCGGTTTGTTCTCTGCCCGGCCAACCTGCTTTACAGCGAAGACGGCTGTGGGGTGACCACCCTGGATATGGGCCGCCATCAGATATGCGTTATCAATCTGATGGGGGTTGCGTTTATTGACAATCACCGCAATCCCTTTTTTGAACTGGACAAAATTCTTAAAAACGTGGACTGCAAAAACATAATAGTGGACTTTCACGCTGAATCAACTGCAGAAAAATATGCCTTTGCCAATTATGCAGACGGCCGTGTAAGCGCTGTTGTGGGCACACATACCCACGTGCAGACAAATGACGAACAGATACTGCCAAAAGGTACAGGCTTTATCAGCGATGCAGGTGCCGTGCACGCACAGAACTCTGTTCTGGGGGTACAGACCCGGCTGGCAATTGAAAAGCAGAAATATCTCAAGCCGGTACAGTTCAAAGTGGCTGAAGGCAACGGCTATATCAACGGTGTTTTTATCGAAACAGATGCAGCCGGCAAAACAGTTAAGATAGAAAAAATTCACAGAAAATTCGGTTAATACCTGCAGTTTTCACCTTCTTTTAACCTAATTTTCACTTATTGGGCGTAGAATATAAATATAGACAAATATTGCATGCAGCATAATTTGAGATGATATGACAACATTAAACTACAAACAATAAGGAGAGCTGCTATGGACACATTGAAAGTTTCATCAAAATCAAATCCGGTTTCCGTTGCGGGAGCCATTGCAGGCATTATCAGGGAAAAAGGCATAGTGGAGGTGCAGGGCATCGGCGCAGGGGCTGTAAACCAGGCACTGAAAAGCGTGGCTGTGGCCAGAGGCTATCTGACACCGGGCGGCATTGACCTGGTGTGTGTGCCGGCATTTACCACTGTTGAAGTGGAAAACGAAACCAAAACAGCAATGAAGCTGATTGTGGAAAAAAGATAACCCCCACCTTTTTTACCAATGTAATTAAGATAATAGAATGTCATTCCGGGCAAAGGGAGGAATCGCAAAAACACTTAAACAGTATTTAATGCGATTCTTCGGCTTTCAGCCTCAGAATGACATTTTGCTTTTATTTATTAAGTTGCTGTTTTATAAATTTGCCTATCTTAATGACATTGCTCTTTTTACAGTGTGGGATTTTTAGTGTGTTGGCTTTGCAACTGATTTTACTGCATTATTTATAATATTATTTTCTGCACACAATTGCTAAAACCCCGCCCTGTCTTTGTTCATTGTCCAACTGTAATTTGAAATTGATTATTATCCGCAATAATGCTAAAATAATTGTATATGCGGCTATGCAAATAATCTTATGGAGATATATTATGAATTTTCTTAAAGGTTTTACCAAAGAGGAAAAAAGCTGGATGATGTACGACTGGGCCAACAGCGCCGAAAGTGTTATCATCGTGACTATTCTTCCTATTTTCTACGATACAATCAGTGCAAACAGCACTGCTGCCATCAACCGCTGGGGCACAGGCACCAGCCTGGCAATGCTGATATGCGCTTTGCTGGCACCGCTGCTGGGTGCATTGGGCGACTTCAAAGGTATGCGCAAAAAGCTGTTTTTCGGCTTTATGGCAACAGGTATCATAGCCTGTGGACTGCTGGCTTTCACCCCGCAGATGGATGTGTCCACAGCCGCCGGCAGTGAGAGAACCGGGCTGATTATCCTGGCGCTGTACATTATCTGCAGTATCGGTCACGCCGGGGCAAATGTTTATTACGATTCTTTCCTTACAGATGTAACCACAGACGACAGAATGGACAAAGTGTCCACAATGGGTTACGGCATGGGTTATATCGGCGGCAGTACAATACCGCTGGTAATCTTCCTTGTGATGAATCTTGTGGGTATTCCTATGACTACCTGTCTGACTGTGGCATTTGCGCTGACAGCTGTGTGGTGGGCTGTGTTTTCGATTCCGCTGTTCAAAAATGTTCATCAGACCAACGGCATTGATTACCACAAAGGCGCCATAGGCCAGGCTATGACAGGCCTTGCCGCCACAGCAAAGGAAATTTTTGCAAACAGGAAAATGTTTGTGTTCCTGCTGGCATACTTTTTCTATATAGACGGTGTAAACACCATTATACATATGTCCACAATCTACGGCTCATCCCTGGGCATTGATTCCACACAGATGATGCTGGCCCTGCTGCTGACACAGGTGCTGGGGCTGCCTTTTGCACTTATGTATATAAAGTTAAGCGAAAAATTCGGCACACGTGCAATGATAGGCTTTGGCATATGTATGTATATGTTTATCTGTGTGTTCGGTTTCTTCCTGCGCAGTGCATGGCAGTTCTGGGTGCTGGCTGTACTGATTGCTACCAGCCAGGGGGGCATACAGTCTCTCAGTCGCAGTATGTACGGCAAACTGATTCCGGACAAGGACCGCAGTGGTGAATTCTTCGGTTTCTATGATATTTTCGGCAAATTCTCTGCAATTATGGGTCCTACACTTTTCGGCCGGTCCACAGCATTTGCACAGCAGAGAATTATGGCAAAAATGGGCATTGACAGCACAGTCCCTGCCGAAATTCTGGACGCTGTAAGCACACAGGCATCCCCTTGGGGTGTTCTCAGCGTCCTGCTGATATTCATTGTGGGCGCAATACTGTTCTTCTTTGTTTTCCCAAAGGCAAAGGAAAAGCAGACAACAAACTAATTTTACAGAAATGAGGGAAAAATCGTGGCAGATAATTATGCACATCAGCACAATGCAAGAAATGCCATAAAAATTGCCGGGTATACCCCAAGAGATATGGACAGCTTTATAATGGGGGCCAACGGACCGGACCCGCTGTTCTGCTACCAGATGTACAACCCTGTGAGAAAGCACAACCTGTCCCGGCTGGGCACCTTGATGCACAACGAAAAAACAGGGCTGTTTCTGAAAAATCTGTTCCGACTTGCGGCTACAGACAGTCAGAAGGACTACTGTCTGGGCTTTCTGTGCCATTATTCCCTGGACTCCACCCTGCACCCGTATGTCAGCTTTGTCACAGATTCCTACGGCTCACCGTTCAATATTCCGTCCGGTCACGGCTATTTTGAAAGTGCCCTGGACAGCAAAATAAGTATGGACGAAACAGGCCAGCCGGCTGCCCGGGTGGATATGTACTGCCCGGAACTGGACAAAATGACGCTGAACCAGATTACATCCCTGTTCAAAAAAGCGGTGGA
>JAFULT010000030.1 GCA_017483145.1 Oscillospiraceae bacterium
CTTATTCGCTTCGCTCACTCGCTCGACAAATTTCTTCGCGATTTTCGCAAAAATATTTCAACCTGCTAAAGCCCTTGAAATATTTTTGCTTTCCGCAGACTGCGCCATTGTTACTCGGGGAAATTCTTTCCCCGAACCCCTTTCCGTAGGGGCGACCTTTGGTCGCCCGCAACGGGATGTCCGGAGGCCATCCCCTACGTAACTGTTTTAACGCAATACCCCGTAGGGGCGGGGCTCTGTCCCCGCCCGTTGCCGGTTCGCCATGTCCGACACCGCAGGTGGCGACTGTGTGCGAATGCCCGCCGCGGCTGAACGCGGGCAAGGCAAAGCGGGTTTCCCGTCCCGACGCCTGTACATTGCAAACTGCCTTTTCCCAAAAACAAAACCGGCACTTTATCGGCACCGGCTTTCTTTTTCTGGAGCTTGTGGCGGGAATCGCCGCCTTTGCCTGCGGCAAATGCTGACTGGCTTTCGCTGCCGCTCAAGCTCTCCCGGCTACAAACAGTCCACCGGACTGTTTGTTTAACGCCGAGACCCTCTCGGATTCGATTCCCTCCTGTATTTTGCCAAAAAAGAAAACCGGTATCTGTCGATACCAGTTTCTTTTTCTGGAGCTTGTGGCGGGAATCGAACCCGCGGCCTGTTCTTTACGAGGGAACTGCTCTGCCATCTGAGCTACACAAGCACACCTGTATTTTACTCCCCTTTTCTGCACAAATCAAGGGGGAAAGGTTTTAAACATTTTCCACAATTTTAAACTGCCGGATGTTGAAATGAGAAAATAATACATATACATATAATCCTATATTTCCACCTGTAATCATTTATTGCTGCCTCTGTTTACAAACTGTAAAGTTTTCCACAGAGTTTTCCACAGCCTGTTGAAAACTTTTCAGCCCTTTTTTTGCCAAAATATAAAGAAAAACCGGGTTTTTGCCATTTTTTTCCGGTTGAAAATTAAACTTGAGTATTACAAACTGTAAAACTGCACAGTTTTTAACATTTTCCACAGAGTTTTCAACAATTCAATAGTTTTCAGCAGTTTTCCTGTTAAAATGTTGAAAAGTATGTTGAAAGTGTTGAAAAGTCGGTTGAAAAGCCTGCTTTTCCACAAAAACAGAAGGATATTTAGTGTTTTAAATCAAAAACAGGTGGAAAAACCACAAGATATAGTGTACAATATAGTATATTTACAGTTAAAAGAGAGGTGGAAAACAGGTGTATAATGTGCTATCCCGGCATAATATTTACCATTTTGGCTGTGTAAGTTTTCAACATTTAAACATTCTGGATGTGCGTTCAAAGGCCAGAATTCCACAGAACTGCACCGGCGCAATCGCCATGATTTTCCCTTATTACAACAAAAATGCATTGGGTGGAAATATCAGTGCATACTGTTCGGTGGCAGATTATCACACAGTGGTGGGTATGCAACTTAAATCCATATGTGAACAGCTGTCCCAAAAATATCCCGGCCACCGGTTTGTGCCCTTTGTGGACGCAAGCCCTGTGGATGAAGTGGATATGTGCGTCAAGGCGGGGCTGGGTGTCCGCGGCAAAAACAGCCTGCTGATTACCCCCGATTACGGCAGTTTTGTGTTTATAGGCGAAATTCTTACCACCCTGCCCCTGGAAACCACCTGCCACCGGGACAAAGGCTGCCTTGACTGCGGTCTGTGCGCCGGGGCCTGCCCGGGGGGCGCCATCACAGACGGGGTCTGCACAGAAAAATGTGCCAGCCACATCAGCCAGAAAAAAGGGGAACTGTCAGCGGAAGAAACAGACATCCTGCGCCGCGCCCACACGGTTTTCGGCTGTGATATCTGCCAGACCGTCTGTCCGATGAACAGAAATATAAAGGAAGAAAAAAATCTCTTTTCCGGCGATATACTTTCCACAGTCACAGCAGAAAATGTGGAAAAAATATACAAAAACCGCCCCTTCGGCTGGCGCGGTCTGAAAGTGCTGCAGAGAAATCTGGAGATATATGAAAATGAATAACGGCAATTGTATCTTTCAATTGTCTGTACATTGTTATATAATAATGTTTATATAATGGATTACGGAGGATAAAATGTCCGCAAAAATACAGAATTTCCTGTCCACAGCGGCTTATGGCATATATGCCGTTCTGTTCGGGTTTATATTTGCAGGGGTCACATATTTCAATGTGTCCTTTGATTACAGCATAATCACACAGACTGTGCTTATGGGTGCGGTAATAGCTGTGCTGGCGGTACTGATGAAGATTTACACACCGATGCAGCAGTTTTTCTTTACCCACCGTTATAAAATACTGGCAGCTGTATGCTTTGCAATATTTGCAGTCCAGTTTTTTATCAGCACACAGCTGATACCAACTGTCATCTATGACTATGAAAAGGTGCTTAACGGGGCAATTCTTTATGCCACCGGCAACACAGGCCGGGAATACCGGGTGTACGATGCTTATCTGCACCATTATCCGCACCAGGTGGGTATATTTATGATACTGCAGCTGGTGTTCAGACTGGCGGCGGCCGTGGGCATCACAGATTTCTTTATGGTTGCCTGCTTTGTGGGCCATATAATGTTCACAGCGATGCTGGTAACATCCTTTATCTACCTTGACGAAAATATCAGCGGTCACCGGGCGCTGTTTTACCTTGGTCTTTCGGCAATGTACCTGCCGCTGTATTTCCAGAGCAGTGTGGCCTATACAGACACTTACTCAATATGGTGCATCCCTTGCCTGCTGCTGTTTGTCAGCCGCAGTTTCAAAGCGGAAAAACCGGCTTCCAAAGCAGCTTACGGCGCACTTGCCGGGGTGACAATGGCGCTTTCCACACAGATAAAATCCACCGGGGCAATCATTGTGGTGGCCCTGCTTATACAGCTGGTGGTAAAATGGGATGTGAAGAAAAACATACCTGCCCTTGCCGGTCTGCTGGCCTGCTTTATGGTGGCAAACACAGCCATAAACAGCTGGACCTATGCCAATGTGCTGGAAGAAAGCCGCAGTGACGAAGCAATGCCTCTTACCCACTGGGTAATGATGGGTCTGCAGGGGGACGGCACCTACAGCCCATATGATGAATGGGAAATCACCAATGCCGAACTGCCGGAAAACCGCGTGGCAAAAAACATTGAAGTGATTAAAAAACGCCTTTCCGAAATGGGTCCGGGCGGTTATCTGAAACTGCTGTACAGAAAAACCTGCCGCACCTTTGGCTGTGGCAATGCAGAGCTGTACTACACCTATCAGTACAACACCACAAATCCTGTGCCGGTAAACCTTGTTTACCATCTCACATTGCAGAACGGCCGCTTCTACACAGTTCTCAACAACGGCTCGCAGGCGGTTTACCTTGTCAGTCTGCTGCTGGGGGTTGTGGGCGCAGTTATAATAATCAGAAAGAAAACAGGGGATTTTTCCCTGTTTGCACCCCATATTGCCCTTATCGGTTTCTGGATTTTTATGATGATATGGGAGTCCAACCACCGCCAGCTGATAAACCAGTGGAGCCTGTTCTTTATCACAGCCGCCATCGGTCTTTACCATATCTGGCAGCTGACCTTCAATAAAAAGAACACGCAGAAATAATAAACAGTGCAAAGCCATTCCCATAGGAGTGGCTTTTTTGATGCCGGTGATTGTACTCAATTTCGTAGGGGCAGTTCACGAACTGCCCGATGCGGGATGCTGACAGCTTTCCTTACTTGCACTCAAACCTGTAGGGGCGGGGACGGAACCCCGCCCGTTTTCTGCCACGACCACTCAACTGTAATTCTGTCATTCTGAGCGCAGCGAAGAATCTTTGCGCTTGGAATACTGTAAAATCCATAATTCTGCTGTATCTGTTGCATAAATGCAAAGATCCCTCGTCGCTTGCGCTCACTCGGGATGACATCGTTCGGTTTTGATTATATAACTGTAGGGGCGGGGTTCCGTCCCCGCCCGTTGCCGGTTCGCCATGTCCGACACCGCAGGTGGCGACTGTGTGCGAATGGCCGCCGCGGCTGTAGCGTAGCGACTGAATGGTTTTGCCGAAGGCAAAAACGCGAGTTTGTCCTGCGAGCGTAGTGGTGCGGCCAAGGCAAAGCGGGGTTCTCCCGCCCGCAAAACGGGACGGGAAACCCGTCCCCTACGCCTGTCATTCCGAACGCGCAGCGGAGGAATCGCCTGCCCACCCGGCCACCACCCTGTCATTCTGAACCGGCTTTGCCTGTGACGCGTGCCTTTTAGGGTAAGAATCTTTGCAGCCAATTCATCATCAAAGCAGCACCTGTTGCCATATCTTATCTGTCCTTACAAACAAAAAAGCACGGCATTGCCGTGCTTTCGCTTTATTCCTTTACTTTAAAGACTGTTTTCCATATCTGGTACAGCCCCACGGCGCCGCAGATAAACAGCAGGCTCCACTGGTTTATCAGCTGGCGGTGGTTTGATTCCCATATCATCATAAACATCCAGAAGCCTGTCAGCGCTGTAAACGGTGCAAATTTATAAACACCGTCATCCTTTTTCTTCAGCATCAGTGCGCCGCCGGCAGCACCCAGCCCCAATACCAGCAGGTAAACTGCCTGGGACAGGTTGTTGTTTATGCCGTAATACCTGCCGTTCAGCAGTACAATATCATACATAAGGTTTACAGGCTGGGGGTAGCCTTCAAAACAGTAGCCGCCGCGCAGGTCCCGGTTACCGCAGCCAAAGGTGCGGCAGGTTTTCATATACAGCAGTTTCAGATAGCCGGCAGGACCCATTTCAGAAAGGCGCTGGTTTATATGCTGCATATTCACAGCCACCCTTTCCTGTGGCGGGGTGGGAACAGTAATATACATTTCGTCAATATAGCTGTAAGAGCCGTCTCCCTGCAGACCCATCATCACCCAGTGGGTCAGCGGCAGGGCTTCGTCCTTTCTGTTTTCGTCCAGCAGGGTGCTGTAAGTTGCGGCCTTATATGCGGAATTGGTCACAATCAGCGCAGCCAGCACCACTGCCAGGGCAGAAAACCGCTTTTTGCCCGGATGGTTTACAATCCGCTGTATAACCAGCGCCACCAGCACAATCAGCACGGTGTTTTTAATCTGCATTGCCAGCCCGCCCAGCACACCTGCCAGCAGGGCATAGCCGATTCGCTTTCCGTTGCTGTCCGCCTTTAAGGCCCTTGTCACAGACAGCAGCAGACAGGGAATGCCCCATATTGAATAGGTATCTGTATATGATACGCTGCCCTGGAAGTAAAACGGAATGTATATAGCACTCAGCACCAGATAAAAAACTGCCCGGTGACCGGAAAAATTTTCGTCCAGATATATAAATGTGGTTACCACCATCAGTATCAGCAGCAGGTCCCCCAGCACACAGGCGGCGCCAAACCAGTCTGTACAGCCGAAAAGTGACACAAATTTAAACAGTGTCCCCTGCATCAGCACAATGCCTGCCTGGAAAGGATACTTGTGCAGATAATCCAGATGTTCTGCCAGCAGGGCACTGTCCCCGGTGGCATAGGCAATGGCGCTCTGCAGGGTGTGGTCGTGGTCGTAGATAACCGTTGGCACCATACAGCTGTTTATCAGCATCTGTATGCCAAATAGGGCCACGCAGGCACCCACCAGTATTTTGTACCTGTGTTTTATTATCAGAGGATAAATCCTGTTGTAAACAATAAGAAAAACTGTCAGGCACAGGCCCAATGCCACCAGCAAAGCCACCTGCAGCCACAGTCTGTAGTCAAACATTATATTCCCGAAAGTCACAGCCATAAACATACAGCCGTACAGAACGGTGTATATGCCCATGGCGGTAAAGGAAAGAAAAACAGGAATGTTCTTTTTCATTTTGCCTCCGTGTCAGATAGGATAATAATATAATACCCCCTGGTTTTGTATAAGTCAAATTTCACTGCCGGATAAATTTGTGAACAGCCTGTAAAAAATAAGTAAAATCAGTTGTCATCAATGTATAAATAGTGTATTATATATAAAGTGTCCGACCGCGCGGTCGGAAAAAGAAATGTATGTTTTAAAGGAGCATTTATGACAAAATACAGCGTTAAAAAGCCGTATACCGTTCTGGTGGGTATAATTCTGGTGCTGGTGCTGGGTGTAGTGTCCTTTCTTGGGCTGAACACAGACCTGCTGCCTGCAATGGACCTGCCATATGTGGTTGTGTACACCGTTTATCCCGGTGCCAGCCCGGAACGTGTGGAACTGGCTGTTACCCAGCCTCTTGAACAGGCTGTGGCCACCACATCAGGCCTGGAAAACATATCCAGTATTTCCAGTGAAAACCTGAGCCTTATCATAATGGAGTTTGACGCGTCCACCAATATGGACAGCGCAATGATTGAACTGTCAAACAACATTGATATGGTGGCAGGCTATCTGGACGATATGGTCCAGCAGCCGACTATGATGAAAATCAACCCGGATATGCTGCCGGTGCAGATGCTGTCTGTAGACGTGGACGGTATGGACATAAAACAGCTGTCCGAATATGTGGAAACCGACCTGGCCCCCCGCATTGAACGTCTGGACGGCGTGGCCACAGTAGATGTTTCCGGCGCGGTAAAGGACCATGTGGAAATAGTACTGAACCAGGAAAAAATTGATGCAATCAATGACGATATCCTGAAAGCGGTAAACGGCACCCTTTACAAAACCAAAAAAGACCTGGACAAAGCCCAGCAGCAGCTGACAGACGGCAAAAACGCCCTGACCGGCGGCATGCAGCAGGCAATTGACCAGCTGGCCGCCGCATCTGCAGAACTGGACCTTAACCAGGCCAAACTGCAGTCAATGGTTACTGAAAAGGATAAGCTGACAGCACAGAAACAGCTGCTGGAAGGGCTGAAAGGCTATGCATCCCTTACAGCGATGGATGCGGCAGTTGACGGTCTTGTGCAGCTGATGGGTGTATCCGATATGGGTATGAACCCGGATACCACTGTAGGACAGGTAAAATCCTTCCTTGAAAATCTGGAAATTCCGGAAAACCTGCCTGTGGAAATTCCCCGGGAAGTTATAGATACTCTCAAAGGCTACAAGCGGGAACTGCTGGCCGCCTTTGACAAGCTGGAAGAAACAGACCCGGAAATCAACAGCAAATCTGTTACAGACCTGCAGGCACAGCTGAAACAGCTGATTGATACAACAAAACAGACAATGATTGGTATGGGCATCAGCGAAGATACACTGAATTCTGCAAACCTTCTGCTTATCGAAGGTCAGATTGCCATGGTAAACAACGAAATTGCCGCGGCAGATGTGACAATTGCTGCCCTTGGCGACACAATCAACCAGCTGAAAGCCGCCTATGTGCAGCTGGAAGCAGCCAAAATCAAGGCCACAGCAGAACTGGCCAGCGGCAGTGTACAGCTGGACAGCGCCCAGGCACAGCTGGACGCAGGCGTAAAGCAGTTTGAATCAGCCCGCGACACAGCCCTGAAACAGGCCAACATCGACGCCCTTGTTTCACAGGAAACCCTGGCCGGCATCCTTATGGCACAGAACTTTTCAATGCCTTCCGGCTATGTGGCAGACGGCAACGCAAAGCTGACTGTAAAAGTGGGCGAAACCTTTGCATCCCTTGAAGAACTGGAAAATCTGCTGCTGGTGGATATGGATCTGGACGGTGTAGACCCTATCCATCTGAAAGACGTGGCAGACATTGCCATAAAGGACAACGCAGGCAGCAGCTATGTGCGTGTAAACGGCAACCCTGCTGTTTCCCTGTCAATCCAGAAATCCTCCACAGCCTCCACCAGCCGGGTGTCACAGGCTGTAAATGAAGAAATAGCAGAAATTATGGAAGAAAATTCTGCAGTACATATCACACAGCTGATGGACCAGGGTATCTATATCGATATGGTTGTTTCATCAGTTATGAACAATATGGTTTACGGCGGCATTATCGCCCTGTTTGTTCTTGTGTTCTTTCTTAAAGACCTTAAACCTACACTTATAATAGGTTTCTCAATTCCGCTTTCCGTTCTGTTTGCCATCGTAATGATGTATTTCAGCGGTGTAAACCTGAATGTGATGTCCCTGTCCGGTCTGGCGCTGGGTATCGGTATGCTGGTTGACAACTCCATCGTTGTTATCGAAAACATCTACCGCCTGCGCAATCTGGGTCACAGCAAGGTAAAGGCGGCAGTTATGGGTGCACAGCAGGTTGCAGGTGCCATTGCGGCATCCACACTGACAACCATCTGTGTTTTCCTGCCTATCGTATTTACAGACGGCCTTACCCGCCAGCTGTTTACAGATATGGGTCTGACAATTGCCTATTCACTTATTGCCAGCCTTATCGTGGCACTTACAGTTGTGCCTACAATGGCTTCCAATATGCTGAACAAGACAAAAGACCCGGGTGAAGGCATCTTCGGCAAACTTATCGGCGGCTATGAAAAGCTGCTGGAAATGAACCTGCGCCACAAATGGTTTGTTATCCTGCTGACTGTAGGCCTGCTGATTTTCAGCGGCTGGCAGGCATCAAAAATGCCGATGGGCCTTATCCCTTCAATGGACTCCACACAGATGCAGATGACACTTACTGTGGACGGCGAAACACCGGACGAAGAACTGATTGCCCAGGCAGAGACAATTGCACAGCGCGTTGGTGAAATACAGGACGTAATGACTGTTGGCGCATCAATGGGCGGCGGCGGTCTGTCCGGCATGATGGGCGGCAGTGATGACACAAAATCAATGTCCTTCTATGTGGTGCTGTCAGAAGACAAGAAACTGTCCAACGCAGAAATCGCAGACCTTATCAGGGAGGCAACACCGGAATTTTCCGAAACACTGTCAGTTACAGAGTCCACAATGGACCTGGGTGCCCTGGCAGGCAGCGGTATTTCCATTCAGCTGAAAGGCAACGACCTGGATGTGCTGCAGGAAGAAGCCGCAAAACTGGCAGACCTGCTGAAAGGCATTGAAGGTGTGGC
>JAFULT010000031.1 GCA_017483145.1 Oscillospiraceae bacterium
CATCTGCCTTCTGACGATGGAAGAGTTTGGTATGAGGCAGATTTAAGTTTTAAAAACGATTACAGAGGCAGTGACAGAATTGTTTTTTCAAACGATGGGCTAATATTTGTAACTTATGATCATTACAAAACTTTCACAGAAATAATTTAAGGGGAGATAATAAATGTCAGATAATAAAGGACACAATGACGATTTATATGCATATCGAGATATACCTGAAAATCCAATAATTCTTGACTTTTCAAAATGCAATAGTATAACTACTCTTCATACAATGCTGAATGATAAATTTGGTTTACCTTTGTTCTGTGGTAAAAACTGGGATGCATTTTGGGACCTTGCAAGAGACTGTTTTTATGGAGAAGAAGAAAACTATATCGTAGAAATACATAATTATTATACTATGGAAAAAAAATTACAGAACTACTGCAAACCTATGCTGGAAATTTTTGAAGATATTCAAAAAGAAAACAGCAATGTGTTTTTTGCATATATTTCATAACAAAAAGAATGCCCTGTAAACAAAAGTTTACAGGGCATTATTGTGCGGATAACAGGTAAGTGACACTCTGAAAAATGGAGTTCCAGCGAACATTTTTCAGTCAGTGGAACTTATGCAGTGAAAGGCTTGCAAAGCCTTGAGTCGCAGGGAGAACGCCGTTCGACCCTTGACTGTAAGGCATAATAAAACAGCAGACAACTGGAAATCAGTCATCTGCTGTGGTGCGGATAACAGGGGTCGAACCTGCACGCCTGGGGCACAAGATCCTAAGTCTGGCACGTCTGCCAATTCCGCCATATCCGCATATGTAGAATTTAATTATACTAAAAACAGATTGGTTTGTCAAATAAACAGCTCCCTGCTATGGGAGCTGTTTTTGTTATTTCTTCACTTTATCCATTATAACACTGGCAAGCATCATCACCAATGCAACGCTTACCCAGCCGAAGCCAAGGGAGTTCAGCGGCAGTGAGTTGCAGGCAGTGGAAATTATGCCCATATTCACTCCAAGGCCGTCTATGGCTGATATAACGCTGATTACAGCTGTGCCAAGGACAGTAAAAGGATATATATAGCGGTTGTTTTTGATTTTTTCATCAGCCAGACCAAGGATAATCAGAACAATTGACACAGGATAAATTGCATTGAGAATTGGCACTGAAATACTGAGGATAGCTGTAAGCCCCTGGTTACAGATTACAAATGCGAAAATTGAAATGCCGAAAACGAACTGTCTGTATGTAAACCTTTTGAACAGTGTTGAAAAATACTGGGAAATGGATGTGATAAGCCCTACACAGGTTGTAAGACAGGCAAGAGTAAAGATTGCCGCCAGAAGCACAGCACCAGGGCCTGCAAACAGCTGATATACAACACAGCGCAGAGTCCATGCGCCGTTATCCTGAATCGGATACACGCCGCTGGAAGCCATACCCATATAAACCAGCATAATATAGATAAGCGCAAGGATAGTGCCTGCGATTATACCTGCGATTTTTGTATGACGGATAACATCTTTTTTATCGGACAGTCCCATTGTGCCCAGAGTTGTGGCAATTACAAGACCGAAGTTTAAAGCAGCAATTGTATCCATTGTCTGATAACCTTCACAGAAGCCTTTCAGAAATGCATTTTCTGCCCACGCAGGCTGTGGTGCTGCAACTGAAACGGTGCCATTGAATATAAAACTGACAAACAGGAACAAAATAAGCACCAGCAATGACGGTGTAAGGAAATGACCTATTCTGTCCACAAGCTTGTTTGGTGTAAGTGCAAGCCATGCCGCAATGATGAAAAACACCAGTGAATAAACCACCATACATACAGCAAGATTTGCACCTTCCGGCAGGTATGGTGCAACAGCCATTTCAAACGGAACAGATGCCGCACGCGGAATGCCAAGGCCCGGACCGATTGAAAGATAAATCAGCATAGTGAATACCATGGCAAACAAAGGGCTGACACGGCCAGCCAGCTTGTCCAGCCCGTCAGACTGTGCCACAACGATAACACCAAGGATAGGAAGTACAACAGCTGTGATAATAAAGCCAAAGGTTGCAGCAGGTGTACTGTTGCCTGCATTCTGACCGAGAAAAGGCGGAAAAATCAGATTGCCTGCCCCAAAAAACATAGAAAACAGCATAAAGCTGATAAGTACCATTTGCTTTTTAGTAAGTTTCATATTATCAGTCCTTTAAAAATTAATTATAAAATTTATTATACCATATTTTTCATAATAATGAAATAAAAAAGCCCCGCCGCCAGGCAGGGCTCATTGTTGTTATCAGATATCCAGATCGATGTCCAGTTCTGCGATTTCGTCCATAATTTCTTTGTCACGTTCGTAGAACAGGAGAGATTTGTTGTGTTTGAAGTATTCATCACAGCCAAAGTTGGAGATGAATTTGGAACCATAGTAGTTCTGTGTAAGTTCTGTAACCAGGATCAGCATTTCCTGACCGTCGCCGAACACATCGTCAACAAATTTAAATGCATTGTCCATTCTTTCGCTGGTGAGTTTTGCTTCTTTTTTGTGTGCACGGGTAAGAGCATTGTAGCTGGCTTTCACGTGTTTGATAGCTGTTTCAGCATCTGCTTTCATAACGCCTGTCAGCTGTGCTTCAAAGAATTCAATAACTGTGTTGATATTGCTTCTTTCCTGGTCTGTCAGGTTACCTGCAGAAAGACGTTTGTCCAGTTCTTTTCTCTGTTTTTCGATAAGAGC
>JAFULT010000032.1 GCA_017483145.1 Oscillospiraceae bacterium
GCATAACGGATGTTGTCCATTATTGTGCCGCTGAAAAGGTGCGGTGTCTGCAGCACATAGCTTAAGTTGGACTGCAGCCACAGGTAGCTTCTTTCGCGGTAGTCGCGGCCGTCTATCAGAATCTGACCGCTGGTGGGTTCAAAGAAACGGCACACAAGGTTTACCAGTGTGGACTTGCCTGCGCCGGTAGCCCCTACTATTGCAACGCAGGTACCGGCCTTTACCTTAAGGTTGAAGTTTTCCAGCACGTAGGTTTCGCTGTCAGGGTATTTGAAGCTTACATTTTTAAACTCAATGTCACCTGTAATCTGTTCCCAGTTTTCCTTTTTAGGTGTGTAGATATCCCCGTATTTTTCGATTACATCAGCTTCGTCCTGTACTGTAGGCACAGCGTCCAGCAGGCTGTTTACGCGTTCCACATTGGCCTGCAGGGCCATTACCTGTGTAAAGCTGCGGGTGATGGCTTCAACAGGGTCCAGCAGAGTAAAGGTATAGCTGATGAAAACAGCAAGGCTGGCCACATCAAGGGCACCTTTGTTTACCATAACAGGCCCCATACCCAGCACAAAGGCCAGGGCGGCACTGCTGATAACCATAATGCAAGGGAAAAATACAGTCTGTATATGCTTTGCGGCAAGGGATTTTTTGCGCATTTCCCCGTTTATCCGGGCAAATTCATCATTTATCCTGTTGCGGCAGTCCAGTTCCTTGATGGTAACTGCGCCGTTGATGTTTTCGTTGTAGCCGCTGGTAACCATACTGTTCTGGCGGCGGGCAATCCTGTTTGCCACCAGCAGCTTGCGGCGGAAGCGGCCGCCCACAATGGCGATTACAGGCACAGTCAGCAGTACAGCCATTGCAAGAGTGCTGTTGAGCACAAACATATTGAATGCGGCTGAAACGATGTATGCCAGGTTCCAGGCAAAGCTGGACAGCTGCCAGGAGAAAATCGAACCCAGGGACTGTGTGTCTGACATAATTCTGGCCAGTATAAAGCCCACGGGGGTCTGATTGAAATAGTCCAGTGAAAGTTCCTGCACGTGGCTGAACAGGTCGTAGCGCATATCCTTGCCCACGCCCATTTCAATATTTATGGCGTGCTGTGTGTACAGCACATTGAGCCACAGCTGGAACAGTGCCAGCCCAAGATAGGCCGCCACAAACAGCCATATGCCCTGCAGTGTCTTTGCCTGGATAAAGTTTGTAATGGCATATCTGGTCATCATAGGAAAGATGGCGTCAAACACACCTGTGCCCACTGCAGCAAGGCTGAGGGCTATAACGTGTTTTTTATAGGGAATCACATATCTGAAGATTCTTTTCCAGGCGCCGTAGTCAAAACGGTCAGCCAAAGCAAATTCGTCATGTCTGTCCATTATCCTTTAGCCTCCTGTCTTGTCTGTTCTATGATATCCGACTGGATTTTTACAATTTCCCTGTAAATACCCGGCTGGTCTGCCAGCTGGGCGTGAGTGCCCTGCTGAACGATTGTACCGCGGTCCAGCACAAGGATTTTGTCCGCTTCCATCAGGGTGTTCACACGCTGGGAAATAATGATTGTGGTAATGCCTTCCACACGTTTGTGCAGTTCTTTGCGGATATTGGCGTCTGTAAGGCTGTCCACAGCGGAAAGGGAGTCGTCAAAACACAGTATCCTTGCGCCGGAATACAGGGTGCGGGCAATTGCCACACGCTGTTTCTGACCGCCGGACAGGGTTACACCCTTTTCCCCCACTATTGTGTCGTAGCCTTTTTCAAAATTGGTAATACTGCGGTGCACCTGTGCTATTTCGGTGCTGCGGACTATTCTGTCCATATCCGGATGTGAGTCGGTAATGCTGATGTTTTCCTTTATTGTCTTGCCGAAAAGGAAAGGTTCCTGCATTACAATGCCCACATTCTGGCGCAGGGTGTGCAGGTTTATATCCTTTACATTTACGCCGTCAATGGTGATTTCACCGCTGTCCACATCGTAGAAACGTGCCAGCAGGGCAAGAATTGTGCTTTTGCCGCTGCCGGATGCCCCCAGAATGGCCACAGTCTGGCCTGCAGGCACTGTGAAGGACAGGTTTTCAAAGATTTTCTGCCTGCCAAAGGAGAAGGAAACATTTTTAAACTCAATGTCCCCTTTTATATCAAATTTACTGCCGCTTTCATAATCTTCCTGGTCTGCGTTGTAAACCTCTGTGATACGGCCAAGGGCAACAGTGGCCTTTGCCATATTGCCGATAATGCGGCCAAGGGAACGGATAGGCCAGGCCAGCATATTGTTGTACACCATAAAGGAAATTATCTGCCCCGGTGTGATAAGCCCCTGCACGGCAAAATATGTGCCGCTGGACAGCACCAGAATAACCTGCAGCACAGGCAGCAGGTCGCCTATTGCCCAGAACCAGGCCATTACATCGCCCATTTTCAGCCACATATCGCTGAAAAGGTTGTTGCCGGCTTCAAACAGGTCGCGTTCCTGTTTCTGTTTGCCGAAAGCGCGCACAACGCGGGGTGCAGACAGGTTTTCCTGTACGCGGGACTGCAGTTCCCCTTCTGCTTCGTCAGCTGCAAGGAAACGCTGGCGGATTTTGCCCCCGAAGAATATGGAAAAAGCAGAGACCAGGGGAACTGTGGTAAACGAAACAAGGGCCAGCGGCACAGAGATACCGGCCATAAACCAGTATGCAATGGCGATTTTGGAAACAACACGGATAATGTCTGTCATTTCCAGCACAAACATACGCACGGTGTCTATGTCTGTGGAACAGCGCTGGATAATATCCCCTGTGTAGATGCTTTTGTGGTATGCAAAAGTGGCTGACTGCAGGCGTTCAAACAGAGTCTGGCGCATATTGTAGCCCAGATTTTCCCCCAGATGGTTGGAAGCGTACAGACGCAGGAATTCACACACAGCTTCTGTGATTTTTATGCCCACAAAAACAAGGATTACTATCCATATGTTGCGCAGAAAATATTCCCTGCCGCCAAGGCTGTTTATATACTCTGTGACAAAAACAGGCAGGTCAAAGGGGGCAGTGCCGATAATGCTGTCCACCGCCACGCCGATAAGCTTTGGCCCCAGAAATGAAAAGAAAGAGCCGATAAGAATAAAAATTACAGCTGTAAAAAGGTATTTATAATTGCCTTTCAGCTGTTTTGAAAGAAATTTGTACTTTGAAATGGTCATAAAAACCGCCTTTTATATTCATATATAATATATTGTACTCCATCACAGGTAAAATCTCAACATAAAGAACAAAAACAGCCAGTCACAGGACCGGCTGTCTGTATATGCAATTGTTATCTGCAGTTTTCCAGCAGCCAGCGGGCAACACCGTCGCTGTTGTTTGAAAGGATAACCCCTGTGGCAATCCGTTTCAGTTCATCAACGGCATTTTCCACGGCATAGCATTCGTCAGCCGCCCTGAACATGGATATGTCGTTTTTGCCGTCACCGAAGCACACCACCCTGTCGCACTGCAGGATATCTTTCAGCTGCATTACCGCATTTGCCTTGCTGGCGGCGGCAGACATAATCTCCAGCCACTGCCGGCCGGAATATATGTCCTTCTGATAGATACAGTTCAGCTGCGGAATATTTTTCAGCTGCTGATACAGGGGGTACAGCTTTTGTTCGCTGTCAATGCAGGTGATATAGTACACATTGTCCCTGTACAGTTCATTTACGTCATCGACAGGCAGTTTGCGCACATCACCCTGTCTGCTGTTCAGAAAGGACATCATATCTTCATTTGCCTTGCTTTCTATAAATGATATTTTTTCCTTTCTGTCCATATAGTGATAAACCAGCGGATAAACATGGGCATCAACAAGTGTTTTCAGCACGCTGTGCCGCAAATCATCGGATATCAGGTTTGTTTTTATAATTTTTTCGCCTTTGTTGTCCATTATAAATGCGCCGTTATAAAGTATAACCGGGAAATTGGCAGTCAGCCGTGCAGTGAGTTTTCCTGCTGTAACATAGGAACGGGCTGTGGCAAAAGAAAACAAA
>JAFULT010000203.1 GCA_017483145.1 Oscillospiraceae bacterium
AATCGCAATCCACTGGCCTCGCAAGGACAAACTCGGCCTTTTGTCTGCGGCAAAACCGTTTTTGCAGCTACGCTGCCCCACGTTTTTGGTTACTTTTGCGCCAAAAGTAACGCCAGCGCAGCGTAAAAAAGAATCTGTGGTTACACAAGAGCAAAGATTCTTCGCCTGTGGCTCAGAATGACAGGGCTCTGCTTTTGTGGTGATGCGATTCCTCGCTTACGCTTCGGAATGACAATCCCTCCGTCACCGCTTTGCCGTGGCACCTCCCTTTCACAAGGGAGGCTTTATTATATCCTAATCTATTAGACAAATTCATATTTACCTAACTGATTTTATCATACTGTAATCTTGTCGGATATACAATAGCGGGCACAGCAGGTTTATCTGCTGTGCCCGTAAACTGTCTTATGTATATCACCCTTTATACAGGAGGATATTTTATTCATTTAATTATTCAGCAAAGTCAGCCATGCATCTTCTGTATGCTGCAACTGGGTCTTCTGCTTTTGTGATTGGACGGCCTACAACAATGTAGTCTGTGCCGATTTCTTTTGCTTTTGCAGGTGTTGTTACGCGAACCTGGTCGCCAACATCGCCGTCTGCAAAACGAACGCCCGGTGTAACTGTCAGGAAGTCTTTGCCAACTGCTTCTTTAACCATACCTGCTTCCAGTGGGGAACAAACGATACCGTCAAGACCTGCTTCTTTTGCATTTTTGGCATAGTGAACGATTGTTTCATTGATGCCTGCATTGATAAGCAGTTCTTTCTGCATTCTTTCTTCGCTTGTGGATGTGAGCTGTGTAACAGCGATAACCAGAGGACGTGTGCCGTCTTCTCTCATAACGCCTTCCAGGGCAGCTTTCATCATATCGATTGTGCCTGCAGCGTGTACGTTAACGATGTCAGCACCCAGACCGGACAGGCTGCGCATGCCGCCTTTAACTGTGTTTGGAATATCATGCAGTTTCAGGTCAAGGAAAACATTGTGGCCTCTTGCCTTGATTTCTTTAACGATAGATGGGCCTGCTGCATAGAACAGTTCCATGCCGATTTTTACAAATGGTTTTTCTTCTGTGAACTTGTCAAGGAAAGACAGAGCAGTTTCTGCATCTTTGAAGTCCAGAGCGATAATTACATCTCTTTTCATTGGTGTAGTCTCCTTTTCAATCTGTATAATTAAGCGATACCGATGATATCGTTAAGGTCTTTGATACCGTATTTTTCCATTACGCGTGGCAGGTCTTCGATGATTTCTTTACATGCGTATGGGTTTACAAGGTTTGCAGCACCAACCTGTACAGCTGTTGCACCGGCCATCATCATTTCGATAACATCTTCAGCTGATGATACGCCGCCCATGCCGATAACAGGGATGTTTACTGCGTGTGCAACCTGATAAACCATTCTCAGTGCCACAGGGAAGATTGCTGGGCCGGAGAAACCGCCCATTTTGTTGGCAATGATAGGTTTCTTTGTTTTCAGGTCAATTCTCATACCCAGCAGAGTGTTGATCATACTGATGCCGTCTGCACCGCCTGCTTCTGCAGCTTTTGCGATTTCAACAATGTCTGTAACATTTGGTGAAAGTTTGATATATACAGGTTTTGTTGTAACAGCTTTTACAGCTTTTGTAACTTCGTATACATTTTTAGGGTCTGTACCGAAAGCCATACCGCCGCCATGTACGTTAGGGCAGGATACGTTTACTTCGATAATGCCTACCTGGTCTTCTTTGTCAATCAGCTGGCAGTTGTAAACATATTCTTCAATGGAATAACCGGAAATGTTTGCGATAACTTTTTTGTTGAAGATTTTTTTCAGTTCTGGCAGTTCGTGTTCGATAACTGCGTGGATACCTGGGTTCTGCAGACCAACAGAGTTGATCATGCCCATTGGTGTTTCTGCAATACGTGGTGTAGGGTTGCCGAATTTTGGTTCTTTTGTAGTACCTTTGAAAGAGAAAGTACCCAGAATGTTGATATCATAGAATTCAGCAAATTCTTTGCCGAAGTTGAATGTGCCGGAAGCAGGGATAACAGGATTGTCCAGCTGCCAGCCGGAAAGTGTTACTTTTGTGTTTACCATATGATTTCCTCCTTCAGCAGTACAGGACCTTCTGTACAGATACGTTTGTTGCCTGTGAGAGTTTTGCAGCTGCAGCCCATACAGCCGCCGAAACCGCAGCCCATTCTTTCTTCAAAGGACAGCTGGCCGGAGCATTCTGTGCCCATAGCAACAGCTTTCAGCATTGGCAGAGGACCGCATGTATAGAAGTAGTCATAGCCTTCCAGAGTTTTGATAACATCTGTTACAAAGCCTTTTGTGCCATAGCTGCCGTCGTTTGTTGTAACGTAAACATCACAGCCCAGTGCTTTGAATTCTTCTTCATAGAAAACATCATCTTTGCTTGTAAAGCCAAGGATAACGATAGGTTTTGCACCTTTTGCAACAAGGTGTTTTGCCACACCGTACATTGGAGGTGCACCAACGCCGCCACCGATAACCAGTGGTCTTACGCTGCCTTCTTTGGCTGTGAAACCATTGCCCAGACCTGTCAGGATATCCAGTTTTTTGCCGGCTTTCATTTCAGCCATTGCTTCTGTGCCTTTGCCTACAACTTTGTAGATGATTGTTATTGTCTTGTCGTCCCAATCGCAGATTGAGATAGGTCTTCTCAGGTAGAAGCCTTCTACCAGGATGTTGATAAACTGACCAGGTGCTGTGATGTACTGTGTGTCACCTTCCAGAACCATAAGGAAAACATCTTTTGCAATTTTTTTGTTTTCCAGGACAGTATAGATATCTCTTTTATACATTTGGCTCTCCTTTTATATTATCCGGCTGCCTGTAAAGACAGCCGGTATTCTGTTTTATAGTTTAGATTCTCTGTTCAGCGTCGATTGTAGAAACAGGCATTGTGATTTCTTCCAGAACGTTCAGCAGTGCGTTTACTGTTGAAAGGCTGGTCAGCAGTGCAACGTTGTTTTCTACTGAGTAACGGCGGATAAGGAAGCCGTCTTTTGCAGCATCGCCTGTCATATCCTGTGTATTGATAACATAAGTTACATGGCCTTTTGTCAGGGAGTCGATAATGTTCTGACCGCCTTCAGAAATCTTGGCCATTGTTCTTGTCTTGATACCGTTGCGCTTCAGGAATGCAGCTGTGCCGGCTGTAGCTTCGATATTGAAGCCCAGGTTGTAGAAACGTCTTACCAGTGGCAGTGCACGCTGTTTGTCTTTGTCTGCCAGTGTCACAAATACTGTGCCGTAGTTCTGCACTTTGATGCCGGAAGCCTGCAGAGCTTTGTACAGTGCACGGTTCAGTGATTTGTCATAGCCGATTGCTTCGCCAGTAGATTTCATTTCAGGTGACAGGTAAGCGTCCAGACCGCGGATTTTTGAGAATGAGAATGTAGGTGCTTTTACATAGAAACGTTTTGCAGGTTCCTGCATAAATGTACCGTAGCCCAGTTCTTTCAGGCTGTGACCCAGCATAACTTTTGTAGCAATGTTGGCCATTGGAACGCCTGTTGCTTTTGACAGGAATGGTACTGTTCTTGAAGAACGTGGGTTTACTTCGATAACATAAACATTGTTGAATTCATCAACGATAAACTGAATGTTGAACAGACCTTTGATGCCGATACCCAGACCGAGACGTACTGTGTAGTCGATGATTGTCTGTTTTACAGATTCAGGGATTGTATATGCAGGATATACGGAGATGGAGTCACCGGAGTGAACGCCTGTTTCTTCAACGTGTTCCATAATACCCGGGATAAATACATCTTTGCCGTCACAGATAGCATCTGTTTCCAGTTCTTTACCGATGATGTATTTGTCAACCAGAACAGGCTGGTCTTCGTCTACCAGTACAGCTGTCTGCAGGTATTTTTTCAGGTCTTCATCAGAGTGAACAATCTGCATTGCACGGCCGCCCAGAACGTAGGATGGACGAACCAGAACAGGATAACCGATTCTGTTTGCAACCTTGATACCGTCAGGGATGTTTGTAACAGCCTGTCCTTCCGGTTCAGGAATGCCCAGAGTATGCATGATTTTTTCAAAGCTGTCACGGTTTTCTGCTCTTTCAATAGCATCAACGTCTGTACCAACAATTGGCACACCCAGTTCTTTCAGGTCGTTTGCCAGGTTGATAGCTGTCTGACCGCCAAGGGATACGATAACACCGTCCGGTTTTTCCATATCGATAACGTTCATTACATCTTCAACTGTCAGTGGTTCAAAGTACAGTTTGTCAGCAGTTGTATAGTCTGTGGAAACTGTTTCAGGGTTGTTGTTGATGATGATAGCTTCATAGCCTGCTTCTTTGATTGCCCATACAGCGTGAACTGTGGAGTAGTCAAATTCAACGCCCTGGCCGATTCTGATAGGGCCGGAACCCAGAACAAGAATCTTTTTCTTGTCTGTGATAATGCTTTCGTTTTCACCGTGGTAGCAGGAGTAGAAGTATGGTACATAGTCCTGCTGATGTTCCACATTGTCAACAATGCGGTAGATTGGCATTACGCCGTTTTCTTTTCTGAAGCGGTACAGGCTGAGTTTATCCATACCCCATACTCTTGCGATATAGCTGTCGGAGAAGCCCATATCTTTGGCTTTTTTCAGAACTTCAACGTCTTTTACGTTTTCAGCCAGAACTGCTTCGTATTCAACAACTTCACGCAGCATCTGTACAAATTCGATAACGATTTTTGTGGAGTCTGCGATTTCTTCGTTTGTAGCGCCTTTTCTGATTGCTTCGCACAGTGCAAACAGTCTTTCGTCTGTTGGTGTAACGATTTCAGTCATAAGGTCTTCCAGTGACCAGTCTTTGAATTTTTTCATTTCAAAGTGGTCAACACCGATTTCCAGACCGCGAACGGCTTTCAGCATAATTTCCTGCACAGACTGACCCAGGGACATAACTTCGCCTGTAGCTTTCATCTGTGTGGACAGCTGTTTGGAAGCGGATGTGAATTTATCAAATGGGAAACGTGCAACTTTTGCAACTTTGTAGTCGATTGCAGGTTCGTGGATAGCAGGAATGCCGCTGATATCGATTTCGTCAAGTGTGAGACCTACAGCAATTTTGGCTGTAACGCGTGCGATTGGGTATGCTGTAGCTTTTGATGCCAGAGCGGATGAACGGGATACACGTGGGTTGATTTCAATCAGATAATATTCCATTGTGCCCGGTTTCAGTGCGAACTGTACGTTACAGCCGCCTGCGATTTCCAGGTGACGGAGGATTTTCAGAGCGGATGCTTTCAGCATTGCTTTCTGTTCTTCGCTGATTGTCTGGCAAGGTGCGAAAACGATGGAGTCGCCTGTATGTACGCCAACAGGGTCAAAGTTTTCCATATCGCAGATAGCGATAGCGTTGTCAGCTGCGTCACGCATTACTTCAAATTCGATTTCCTGGTAGCCCTTTACTGATTTTTCAACCAGAACCTGATGTACAGGAGACAGGGAAAGTGCGTGTTCAATTTTTACAAGGAATTCTTCTTCGTTGTCAGCAAAGCCGCCGCCTGTGCCGCCCAGTGTGAATGCAGGACGGAGAACAACAGGATAACCGATGTTTTTGGCAGCCTGTACGCCGGCTTCGATGGAAGTAACGATTTCTGATGGAATAACCGGTTCACCCAGTTCTTCACACATATTTTTGAACAGTTCTCTGTCTTCAGCTTTTTTGATGGATTCAATTTTTGTACCCAGTACTTCAACCTGGCATTCATCCAGAACGCCTTTTTCGCCCAGCTGTACGCACAGGTTCAGACCTGTCTGGCCGCCAAGGCCCGGAACGATTGCGTCCGGTCTTTCGTAGCGGATGATTCTGGCCACATATTCCAGTGTCAGTGGTTCCATATAAACCTTGTCTGCCATTTTTGTATCAGTCATGATAGTGGCAGGGTTGGAGTTGATAAGAACAACTTCATAACCTTCTTCTTTCAGTGCAAGACATGCCTGTGTACCGGCATAGTCAAACTCTGCAGCCTGTCCAATAACAATTGGACCAGAGCCGATTACAAGAATTTTTTTGATATCTTTTCTCTTTGGCATAGTTTTTGTCAGCGTGTTAAACGCGCCTTTCCTCCCATTTATATCAATTTAATTTAAAACAAATTATTGAATACGGCTTTGCCGTCATACACTGTCAGCACTACATCGCCTGTCAGTGTCACACCTTCAAACGGTGTGTATTTGCCTGCGGAAACAAATTTCTGCGGGTCTACTGTCCACACTTTGTTTCTGTCCACCACGGCAAGGTCAGCCTTCTGACCGACTTTTATGCCTGCGTCCATACCGAAGATTTTTCTTGGGTTTACAGACATGATTTCCACCAGCTTTTCAAAGCTGATGTGGCCGGCATTTACCATATATGTATTGATTGCTGCAAAGCTGGTTTCCAGACCAACAACACCCATATTGGATTTTTCCAGACCTTTTGTCTTTTCTTCCATAGAGTGCGGTGCGTGGTCTGTGGCAATCACTTCGATAGTGCCATCTTTAATACCTTCTATCAGCGCATCTCTGTCCTGTGCACTTCTGATAGGCGGGTTCATTTTCCAGCGGCCTTCTTCCTGCAGGTCCATATCACAGAACGCAAGGTAATGAGGTCCTGTTTCACAGGTTACAGGCAGGCCTTTTGCCTTTGCCTGTCTTACAATTTCCACAGTTTCCTTTGTGGAGATGTGGCACACGTGATACTGCACCCCAACTTCTTCCACCAGTTCCACGTCACGTTTTACCTGGCCCCATTCACTTTCGGAGCAGATGCCGCGGTGACCGTGAAGGCGTGCATATTCGCCGTCGTGGATGTAGCCGCCAAACAGCAGGCTTTCGTCTTCACAGTGGGCAACGATTGGTTTGTTCACGGCTTTGGCCTTTTCCATAGCTTCCTTCATCATCTCTGTTTTCTGCACACCCTTGCCGTCATCAGAGAAGGCAAAGCATTTATCTGCCAGGGCGCTGAAGTCTACAAGCTCTCCGCCTTTCTGACCTTTTGTGATAGCAGCGTAAGGCAGCACCTTTATAACTGCGTCAGAATCGATGATATCCTGTTCTTCCTTCAGTGTTTCGACACTGTCCGGAACAGGGTTCAGGTTTGGCATACTGCAAACCAATGTAAAGCCGCCGCGGGCCGCTGCCCGTGTACCTGACGCAATGGTTTCTTTATAAGAAAAGCCAGGCTCACGCAGGTGTACATGTACATCTGCGAATCCTGGCAATATATCCAATTTTTCAGCGTCAACAACAGAAATACCGTCTGCAACGATATTTTCACTGATTTCGGCAACTATACCGTCTTTTATCAGGACGTCCGCTTTTTTCATAGCGCCGTCCACATATACTGTACCATTTTTCAGCAAAAGATTAAGCATAGTTTTTTCCTTTCTGTTATCGTCATTTTAAACACAGCAAACTCACTGCCACCTTTTCCTTTAAAGAAAAGTTTACCAGCGAAACAAATATGTATAAAATTCAGATAAAACGATAAAATCTTATCCTATATATTTTATCACATCTGTACCATATTTTCCACCATATATTAGTGGCAATTATAGTAAAAATTTATTGTCGGTTTTTGTTTACACTACCGATATTTTTGCATAGCAAAGGGCAAAATTTTCATTTGCCCTTTGTATATGTATAAATTCTGTTTTGGATCAGCCTTTGAGAGCACGTTCCACAACTGCCATTCTTACGAATACGCCGTTGGACATCTGTTTGAAGATTCTGCTCTTTGCACATTCTACGCAGTCATCGTTGATTTCAACGCCGCGGTTGAATGGTGCCGGGTGCATAATAATAGCGTGGTCTTTCATAGCTGCAACTCTTTCAGCATTGAGGCCGAACTGTCTGTTGTAGTCTTCTTTGCTCATAACCATTTCGCTGGACAGTCTTTCGTGCTGGATTCTCAGCAGCATAATAACATCCATTTCTTTAACAGCTGTGTCAAAGTCAATGTAGTTCAGACCGTCTTCTTTGAATTCGTCCGGACCGGATGTGTAAACTTCCATACCCAGTCTTTCCATAACTTCAATATTTGTATGTGCAACGCGGCTGTGGATAACGTCGCCAACGATGCAGATTTTCAGACCTTCAAATTTGCCGAATTCCTGTTTGATTGTCAGCAGGTCCAGCAGGGACTGTGTTGGGTGGTTGCCTGTGCCGTCACCGCCGGACATAATTGGCATATTGATGCCTTCCAGCTGTTTGTAGTATTCGTTTTCGCTGTGGCGGATGATAGCGCCGTCCATACCCAGTGCTTCAAAGACTTTTACTGTGTCATAGAAGGTTTCACCCTTTTTCATGGAGGAAACCGCTGTGTTGAATGTGATAACCTGGCCACCCAGACGCATTACAGCTGTTGTAAAGGAGTTCTGTGTCCTTGTGGATGGTTCAAAGAACAGGCTGGCGATGATTTTGCCTTTTGCGATATCACTTGTCTGGCCTTCAGCAAACTGCTGTGCACGGTCAAGGATTGCGTTGATTTCGCTGACGGAAAGGCTGGAAAGATTGAAAAGATTTTTCACTTTAAGTTACCTCCTGAAATATATAATTAAATTATAGCATAAAAATAAGCACTCTGCCAAGAGCAGAGTGCTGTGCCGTCTTGGCATTTCGATTAATTATATCAAAGGATATGGCAAAACGCAAGGAGAAAATGCAGCCGGTTTTTCCGTCATTTTTAGACAAGTTATACAAACAGGTGTGCACCGGGCAAAAACAGTATATTTGCATATAAAATAGTGTTGATGTATAATGGTTACATAACTTTTGCATATATGCGATTCTTCGTCGCTTTGCTCCTCAGAATGACAATTTTTCAAATAATGCGTTTGCCCGTAAAGGAGATACTATGGATAAAGAGAAATTATTGAAAAAATATATACTGATGTTTTCACGGCAGACCGTTTGTATCTGCGCGTTCTGGTTTTTGTTTCTTATAAAGGACATCGTAAGCCTTGACCTTCTTATAATCGCGCCTGTACCAATTATCGCAGCTTTTATAAGCAAATGGATTGACGATAACAGCCGTGGAGTGATGCCGATGATTATCAGCATACACGACACTGTAGAAAAAATGAACAGGCAGATTGCTGTCCTGGCCGCAGTTATTGTGGTGGTGCTGATTATAAGCGGAATTGTGATAATCTATATCAATTCTGTTGCCGGCAGATTTATTTCTTCATTTATATGGCTGTTTGTAAATCTGATAAGGCTGACCCAGCGCAAAATTGAATATATAAAAAACAAACCGGAAGGTCTGAATTTTTAATATAAACGCAAAAATCCCCGCAGTTTCCACTGCGGGGATAATTTTTGTTGAAAACCGGATTATTCTTCGTCTTCTACAACTGTGATATGAACATCGTCCAGCTGCTGGTCTGTAACCACGCTTGGTGCGTTCATCATCAGGTCCTGTGCTGCGCCGTTGAGAGGGAATGCGATAACATCGCGGATTGTGTCTTCTTCAGCCAGCAGCATAACCATTCTGTCGATACCAGGGGCCATACCTGCGTGTGGAGGTGCACCGTACTGGAATGCTGTGTAGAGAGCGCCGAATTTTGCAGCAACTTCTTCTTCACCGTAACCGGCGATTTCAAATGCTTTTCTCATAATGTCTGGGTTGTGGTTTCTTACAGCACCGGAGGACAGTTCCACACCGTTACATACGATATCGTACTGGTAAGCGTAGATATCCAGTGGGTCCATTGTTTCCAGAGCTTCCAGACCGCCCTGTGGCATTGAGAATGGGTTGTGTGTAAAGTCGATTTTCTTTTCGTCTTCGTTCCATTCATACATTGGGAAGTCAACGATGTAGCAGAATTCAAATCTGTCTTTGTCAATCAGGTTCAGTGTTTCACCCAGCCATTTTCTGATGCCGCCGGCCAGACCGTCAACAAGGTTTTTGTTGTCAGAGATAAAGAAGATTGTGTCGCCGTCTTTCATGCCGCACATTTCGATAAGGTGGCTTCTCTGTTCTTCTGTAAGGAATTTGTCGATTGGGCCTTTGAATTTGCCTTCCTTCAGCATCAGATAGCCAAGACCTTTCATACCGATGGACATAGCGAATTTCAGGCTGTCTTCATAGAATTTTTTGGACTGGTTTGCACAAGGTGCAACAATGCCTCTTACAGGTTTGCCTTTGAATGCTGCAAAGTTTACATCAGCAAAGAATTCTGTCAGGTCTTCGATGATAAGAGGGTTGCGCAGGTCAGGTTTGTCAGAACCGTATTTCAGCATAGCTTCTTCAAACTTGATGCGTCTGAATGGAGCAGGGCTTACTTCTTTGTTTGAGAATTTTTTGAATGTGTTGTAAAGAACTGTTTCACCTACTTTGAATACGTCTTCCTGTTCCGCGAAAGCCATTTCAAAGTCCAGCTGATAGAATTCACCAGGTGAACGGTCGCCACGTGCGTCTTCATCACGGAAGCAAGGTGCAATCTGGTAGTATCTGTCAAAGCCGGATACCATCAGCAGCTGTTTGAACTGCTGTGGGCTCTGTGGCAGAGCATAGAATTTGCCCGGGTGTTTACGGCTTGGCACCAGATAGTCACGTGCACCTTCAGGTGAAGATGATGTAAGGATTGGTGTCTGGAAGTCGATAAAGCCCAGTTCTTCCATCTGGCGGCGCAGATAGCTGATAACCTGTGAACGGAACACAATGTTTTTGTGCAGTGCAGGGTTACGCAGGTCAAGGTAACGGTATTTCAGACGTACGTCTTCTCTTGTTTCTTTAGAGTTTTCAATTTCGAATGGCAGCATATTTTTGCTTGGGCCAAGAATTGTCATTTCTTCAACGTGCAGTTCCACTTCGCCTGTTTCCAGTTTTGGGTTTACTGTTTCTGCATCTCTTGCAACAACAGCGCCTTTAACCTGGATAACTGTTTCTTTGTGAATATCTTTCAGCATTTCTGCATCGTGGAAAACAACCTGTGTCATACCGAAATGGTCACGCAGGTCGATAAAGATAACACCGCCGTGGTCACGGATAGTGTTAACCCAGCCAGCCAGTGTAATGTTCTGGCCGATGTGTTCTTTGCGAACTTCGTTGCATGTATGTGTTCTTAACATACTTCTTTCCTCCTGAAAAAATAAAAAATCCCGGAAATTCTCTTGTCAAAAAATTTCCGGGACGAGTTTTTTAATAATGTCGTGCCTGTGTGGATGTGGTAACTGTGTACAGCATAGATATTACATACAGTAAATTAATAGATTTAAATTACTTGCAGTAAAATTATTCTGGCACAATTCACATATACAGGCCGTATATATAAACCCGCGGTGCCACCCGCATTGGTGTGTAAAAGCACACCCACTTTAGTATTTGATTTTCCGGTTTAATGTCACGATAATATCATCTGCCCTGCTTGCAGCCGGTGGCAAGGGCTCTCTTTCAGATGATGCGGATAGAGTGTTCCCTGAATACTGTGTTTAATTGCGCTTTCAGCCGGTGGCGCAAATCTCTGCTTAAACAGCTGTGTATCCAGAATCTCTATTCTAAAATTATACCTATCCGACCATAAAAAGTCAATAATCAAATTTTACCACAGATGGTACAAACAGGCTGCTTATGCCGGTGTACCGTCTTCATTGTAGTGGTATTCTTCGGCTGGCTGATCTTCGCCTCTGTAATTCCAGCTATACTTTATGTTGCCGTTTTCATAGTATTCATATGAGGACATCAGCTGGCCGTCTATATATTCCCTGAATACCAGCATATTGCCGTTTGCACCTGTCTGCAATTCTATTCTGACAGGGTCTTCACAGCCCAGCTGTTCCACTTCAAACAGTACCCGTCTTTCATTGATAACATATGTATACCGGTCTGGTGTGTCAGTATCGCGGGCGATAACCACATCCACCAGCATATTGCCGCCGGCACCTGTAGCTTTAAGGCTTACAGCATAAGTGGAAGAAGATTTTGCCCACAGATACATTTCATTTATATTGTCAGGGTCTTCATAGCAGACGGCAGAAACATCGGATACATAGTGGGAAAACATTGCATATTGGTCTATCACAAGATCTGTGCCGCCGTTCAGCCCCGCAATGTCAGCCGGATTGTCCGGATTGTCCGGATTATCCGGCACAATTATCTGTGCAGGGTCACCTGCCATAACAAGTCCGCTGCTGCCGCCCGGCAGGCCCACCAGTATATTGAAGCCGGACACCACAATGGACAATGAAAGGATAATGCCGTATGCCTTGGAATTAAGCAGTTTTTTCAGCCATTCCAGAAAGGCGTCTGTGGCCTTTTCCTTTGCTTTTTCCTTTGTTTTTTCCTTTACCTTGCCTGTTACATATTCCTGCAGTTCGTCGTCTGTCTGTTCCAGTGGCTGGCCGCAGCTGTGGCAGAATCTGTCCTGTATTTTGTTCTCTGCCCCGCAGAGTATACAGAATTGTTTTTTGTTTTCCATAACTGTTCCCCCTTATTCCACACACATTTCAAGGCTGGCCCATCCATCCGGCAACATTGCCGAAACAGTGTAGAAGCCGTCTTCCCTTGCTGGCACAGTAATCTGTCTGCCAAGACTGAACTCCATTGCATCTTCCTGCAGTCCGGCAAGGTCTGTAAAATACACCTGGACGGACTGTGTGTCTTTTGGCACATACAGCAAAAGGCTGACTGTGTCTGCGTCCACATCAACATAATACATTTCTCCCCCTGCTTCATAGCGCAGGCGGTATTCATCGCTTTCCCGTATTTTTATGGCAGATTTGTCCCCGCCGGAAACAATAAGGCTGAATATAAACGGCAGGACAATCAGCGCCAGACGGACATAAACATTTTCAGTAATGAATTTAAGGGTGAGAATATCCGCCAGTTTTGACCCCTGTTCGATTTTTTCGTCTGCCTTTTTCAGTTTTGTAACAGTTGCATCAGCCCTTGCCTGTTGTTTTTCCGCATCAGAAAACCGGGCACCGCAATTTTTGCAATAGCCGGCTTTCAACAGATTTTCCGTTCCGCATTTACTGCATTTCATACTTTTCTCTCCTGTATCAAAGCTTTTCTTTAAACCAGTCTGCTGTGGTAATCAGCATATCCTGTGAAATTGATTTGTCATCAGTCATAACGTTGAAGTTGTGGTCGGCATCGTGGTAGATAATCAGCTCGGCCTTTTCATTGGTGGCGGCAATTTCTTCACAGTGTGGCATAGGCACCAGCACATCAGCATCCCCGGCCATTACCAGCAGTTCCCCTTTGTATTTTTTCAGAGCATCCAGCGGGTTTGTGTTTCTGATTTCTTCAAACCAGGCCAATGGCACAATAAGGTCGCTTCTCCAGCCCAGTGGTATTGAGGCATAGCCATTTTCCACAGCCTGTGGGTAGAAAATATCATACCAGCCGGCAAAGGCGCCTTCGCCGTTGTGACAGGCACCGTACCATGACACCGCTGCTTTGATTCTGTCATAATGAGTGTCAAGAAACATTGCCATTACCCTGCCACCCTGGCTGTAGCCAATGATTCCGTTTCGCTCACTGTCAACCTGTGGCTGGCTGCACACATATTCCCAGGCTATGCGGGTGTCGTCCACCTCTGCCATAAATGTCTGGTTTATGCCTGTGTCTGTGCTTTCCCCACATCCGGCAAAGTCAAAACGTATGGAGGCTATACCTCTTTCAGCCAGCAGCTGGGCCAGGTCTGCATACTGGTTGCCTGCCTCATCCTTTGACGAGCCCGTGCCGTGGCACATTACCACACAGGGCACTTTCCGGGCATTTTCCGGCAGGGTAAATATTGCAGGTATATCATATTTTTCGCTTTTCAGCATCAGTTTCTTTTCCATAAGGGATACTCCTTTTATTTATGATACAATTATATCACATTATTTATTGCACAAACAGTGATTTTGGGGTAAAATAAATACAAAAATCAAATATGACGAGGTATGTATTATGGCATTGATGGATGATGTAAGAGCCGGCATGATGGCCGCTATGAAAAACAAGGACAAAGTGAGAAAGGATGCTCTTTCCGCACTGCTGGCTGCTATGAAAAGCAAAGCTATTGACAACAAAGGCGTGCTGACAGATGAAGATGCAATCGCTGTGGTTGCAAAAGAAATCAAGCAGCTGAAAGAAACACTGGAAACAGCACCTGAAAGCTATGTGGAAGTTAAAGAAGAATGTGCAGCAAAGATTGCAGTACTTTCTGAATTTATGCCAAAACAGATGGACGTGGAAGAAATCAAAGAAGTTATCCGCGGTGTGCTGGCACAGCTGGGTCTGGAAAAACCTGAAGCAAAACAGAAAGGCATTATTATGAAAAATCTGATGCCACTGGTAAAAGGCAAAGCAGACGGCAAGCTGGTAAACGAAGTTCTGGCAACATTTTTTGCATAATTGAACAGGAAAAATAAAAAAGACAGGTCTTACTGACCTGTCTTTTTTTCCTGCGCCTCTTTTTCCTGCTGTTCGTACTTTTCAAAAGCTTCCGCCATTCTTTTTTTGTATTCAGGGTAATTCAACTTTACGGTGACTTCCCTTCCCCATTTTTCAGCTGAAACAGTTACCGGCGCCCACATATATTCATCTCTGGTGTTCTGACCATCGGCCTGTATGGCTTCATCCATCAGGAAAATAATATCCACCATAAGTTTTTTGGCCTGTTCGTGATTTGGACTGATTTCCACATACAGCTCTTCTGCAGCAAAAACATCTTTTTTGGTGCCTTCTCCGCGTCTGTACATTTCAGCCACTTCGTATTTGGCCTGAATATCACCCTGGTCCGCAGCCAGTTTGTACAGTCTGAACGCTTCTTCCAGATTCTGCTCCAGATTGTCACCTTTTTTATACATATAAGCCAGTGCACGCATGGCATAATCATTGTTCATCTCAACAGCCTGCATATAACATTCAACAGCGCGGTTTATATCAGTATCTGTTCCTTTGCCGTACCTGTATTTTTCAGCCAGCTTGTAAACAGCATATGATGAACCCAGTTCGGCTGCTTTTTTGCAGTATTCAAAGGATTTGCGTTCATCGCGTTCTTCCGGATATTTATAGTCAGAGTGCATTTCTGACAATTTAAACCATGCATCAGCATAGTCCTGCCGGGCGGACAGGTGATACCACCTGTAGGCCTCCTGTCGGTCTCGCTTCATTCCATAAATGCCTATTCTGCATCCGTCCCCTACAAGACTCTGGGCATGCGCATGTCCATGGTTGGCTGCCTCCAGAAGCCATCTTTTACTTTCAGCCGGATTCTTTGGTGTTCCTTTTCCCAGAGAATAATAAAAGTTCAGCATCAGCTGGGCATCTGTGCATCCCAGCAGAGCGGCTTTTCTGGTCTGTTCAAACACCATCTGATGGTCAATTTCATCTTTGTCCACACTTTTTTTGTATTGTTCAAGCTGCCGCCAGATGGCTTTTCCTTCTGCAGTTTTTGCAGTATCTGTATAATCTATAACTGTTTTTTCTTCCTCATCTTTGCTTTTCAGACTGGGCCCGTTAAGCATAACATCATATAATTTTTTAAAGAATTGCTTCATATGCACTACCTCTTGCAGTTTATATACTTTGATTATATCACAGGCTGTAATCAATGACAATTCCTGTAAACAATGCATAAAATAAAATGAGCAATCGCAATAAATAAAAGGAGAAATTATGCCAACAGGTTTTTTACAGGTAATGGTGACCACACAGACAGCATTGCCTTTGGAAAATGTAAAAATTACAGTAATAGACAGCACCACAAGCCAGACACTTGAAAGCAAAACAGCCTATACCGATTCCAGCGGCAAAACACCGCTGATAGAGCTGGAAACAGCCGGCAGGGCCTATTCTCTTGACGAAGACAACACCACGGTGCTGCCATATAAAAACTATGACCTTATAATCGAAAAGGAATATTTTATCCGCGGACAGATTACCGGGGCACAGATTTATGAAGGTGAAACCACCCTGCAGACAATAGGTCTTATGCCACGCCCAACAGAATTCGGCAATGAATTTGAAAGCGAGCTGAACCGCGGCGAGATACAGAAACTGTTTACCACAGAGCCGGATTTGCAGGAAGGCACCAATGACTATGTGCTGCAGCGCGTGGTAATACCCCAGACTGTGACTGTCCATCTTGGCCGCCCTGATGCCAGCCGGCAGAATGTGACCGTGCCCTTCCGCACCTATCTGAAAAGTGTGGCAGCCAGTGAAATATACCCCACCTGGCCGCAGCAGGCCTTAAGGGCAAACATACACGCACAGATTTCCTTTGTGCTGAACCGTATCTATACAGAATGGTACAGAAGCCGCGGCTACAATTTTGACATAACCAACAGCACCAGCTTTGACCAGAAGTATATCCACAACCGCGCCACATTTGAATCAACCGATAAGATAGTGGATGAAATTTTCAACACTTATGTGACAAGGCAGTACAACCGCGAGCCTTATTTTACAGAATACTGTGACGGCAAACAGGTAACCTGCAACGGAATGAAGCAATGGGGCACTGTTGACCTGGCCAACCAAGGTATGAATGCTTTGCAGATACTGCAGTATTACTATGGGGACGATATACAGATAAATGAAACCAATTATATAGCCAATGTAAGCAGTTCTTATCCAGGCACGGCCCTGCGCCGCGGCAGCAGCGGAGAAAACGTGCGCATCCTGCAGGCACAGCTGAACAGAATAAGCGACAATTATCCTGCCATAGGCAAACAGACTGTGGACGGGGTGTTCGGTGCCAATATGGAAAATGCCGTGCGCACCTTCCAGCGCGTGTTCAACCTGACTGCTGACGGAGTGGTGGGCAAAGCCACCTGGTATAAAATCAGCTATATCTATGTGGCTGTGAAAAAGCTGGCAGAGCTGACCAGTGAAGGCGAAGCCATTGCAGCCGGAGCATACCCCGGCTATCCTGTGCGCATTGGTGACAGAGGGCTGAATGTGACAATAGTACAGTTTTATCTTAACCAGGCATCACAGTATGTACCGACAATATCTGAAGTGGCGCTGGACGGGGTGTTCGGCAGCGGAACAAGACAGCAGGTAATCAATTTCCAGAGATATTACAATCTGACCGCAGATGGCGTGGTAGGTCCTGCCACATGGGAAAAGATGTACCGCCTGTTCCTGAGTATAGAAGACGGGGTGACCACACCGCCGCAGACACCGCCGGCGTCAGCCGTTTATCCGAGCAGCCCCCTGCGCATCGGCTCTTCCGGCAGCAACGTGACCCGCGTACAGCAGTGGCTGAACGACATAGGCACAGTCAACGGCACAATCCCCAGACTTAATGTGGACGGCCGTTTCGGCCCTGCCACACAGAATGCCGTGATGATTTTCCAGAGCGAATACGGGCTGAACGCAGACGGCGTGGTTGGTCCGCTGACCTGGAACAGGATATATGCCGTATGGCAGGATATGACAGGCGACGGACTGATTTAAAAACAAAAGCCACCTTTTCAGGTGGCTTTAATGCTGTCTTTTTGTCAGTTTTTTTCATAAATTCTACATTTCAAAATGCAAAAATCCTTTTTCTTTGACAAATAACGTCAGCGGGTATATCATAAAATCAACAGAAACAATATGGAGGACGAAAAATGACTTTAGGCGAAAGAGCAAGAAATTACTATGTAAACGAACATCTGAACTGTGCCGTGTCCACCCTGCTGGCGGCCAGTGACACATACAGCCTGGGCATAACAAAAGATGATGCCAAACTGGTGACTGCCTTTGGCGGCGGTATGGGCTGCGGCAATCTGTGCGGCGCCCTTGCCGGTGCAATGGCTGCCCTGGGCAAAGTGTATCTGCCTGCAGATGAAATGTACACACCGGAATTCAAGGATGTGTGTGCAGGCTTTGTGGCTGAATTTGAAAACAGATGGGGCACAACCCTGTGTGCACCGATAAAAGAAAAAAATGTTACACCGGAAGAACGCTGTGGCAAAACAGTGCTGGAAACAGGCAACCTGCTGCAGGAATACATCGACAAAATTCTGGCTGACAGATAAAGTAAAGGGAGGGCAGTGCCCTCCCCTTTTTATCGTCTGCTGTTCCCTGTTACAACATATCGTCTGTATGCGATTCTTCAGTCGCCTTACTTCTTCAGAATGACAATAGTATATTCTTTAACAATAAAAATGGTACCGCCTGTGCGATACCATTTATTTTTTATTATTCTGCGTCAGCAACAACTTCCATATTGGAAATCAGTTTTTTCAGCATTACATCGCGCATTACGATGGATTTCAGATATGGTTTGCCATATGCTGTTTCGTAATCGGAGTAATCGTCTGTACCGAACATAGTTTCAAAGTATGCTGTCAGATCTTCTTCTGTAACTGTGATGCCTTCTTTTTCGCAAACAGCCTGAACTGTCAGATATACTTTTTCATAGTATTTGATATCTTCGTCCATATCTGCGATATAGTCATCGATTGATTCATAGCCGTACAGGGACAGGAACATTGCTTCGTCCACGCCGTACTGTGCAGCAGACAGTTTGATGTTGTTTGTTCTTGCAGCTACTTCATAGTTGCGGATTGCTTCAGGGTATGCTGTAACTGTTGTTTCGCTGAGCAGTTTGTTCCATACATAGTTCTTTGTGTCAGCGTCAACAATCTGCTGTGCAACTTTTTCCTTCATATCTTCTACATTTTCATAAGTATCAGCCAGTTTTTCAGCGATGAAATCGTCTGTGATTTCCGGTGTGATTGTTTTGTAGAAGTGGTTTACTGTGATGTTGAACACAGCATCTTTGCCGTTCAGTTCTTCGTTGCCGTAGTCTTCCGGGAATGTAACTTCGATATCAAAGTTTTCGCCAGGTTTGTGACCGATAAGCTGCTGCAGGAAATCGTCGATGTACTGTGTAACGCCGATTGTTACATCTGCACCGGATTCGCCTGTAGAGCCGCTGTCAAAAGCAACGCCGTCGATTTTGCCAACATATGAAATGTTTACTGTGTCACCGTCAACGATAGCACGTTCTTTGTCAGCATCAACTTCCTGAGTTGCAAATGATGCCCGGATTGCGTCGATTCTTGCTGTGATTTCGTCCTCGCTTGCAACTGTGTGTGCCTGTGGAATTGTATATGCAGAGTAGTCTGGCAGGATTACATTGTCCAGGGCTGTTACACCTTCAAAAAAGCCGTCCTTTGTCAGACCGTCGCTGTAGCTGTACAGAGCTGACTTGTCCATTGTAAAGTAGCCAAAAAAGCCCAGAGCCATAACACCAACCAGAATCAGAGCAATAAGTCTTGTCAGATTCTTTTTAGTTCTTGCTTTAGAATTCATTTATCTATATCCTCCATTAATTGTTTTAACAGTCATAAACAGTATTTTATAGCATAATTTACAAAGTTGCAAGTAAAATTTAATATTTTCAACAATTTGTCTTTTTCTCTTCACATTTTATACACTTAATAGACATTTTATGGCATATGTGCTATGATTTTATCAGTAAAAACAGAGGGGGTGCAGTATGCATTTTGAAGATGTGAAAGGGATTCTGTCCCCAAAAGGAAATATGAATATCTACCGCGGCTGTACCCACGGCTGTATTTACTGTGACAGCCGCAGTACCTGCTATAATATGAACCACGATTTTGAGGATGTGCTGGTAAAACGAAACGCACCGGCACTGCTGGAGAAAGCTCTGTCCGGCCGCCGAAAAAGGATGATGGTGGGCATGGGCAGTATGTCTGACCCATATATGCACTGTGAAAAACAGCTGCAGCACACCAGAAAATGTATGGAAATCATTGACAGGTACGGCTATGGCTTTACGCTGATTACCAAATCTGACCTGGTACTGCGCGACCTGGACCTGATAAAAAGCATAAACAGCCGCACAAAAGCTGTGGTGCAGATGACCCTGACAACCTTTGACGAAGACCTGTGCCGCATCCTTGAGCCCAATGTGGCCACCACAAAACAGCGTTTTGAAGTATTGATGAAGCTGAAGGAAGAAGGCATACCAACCGTGGTATGGCTGACACCTGTACTGCCTTTTATCAACGATACAGAAGAAAACCTGCGCGGAATACTGGATTACTGCATACAGGCCGGGGTAAAAGGCATAATCTGCTTTGATATGGGGCTGACACTGCGCCAGGGCAACAGGGAATATTTTTACAAAAAGCTGGATGAGCATTTCCCCGGCATGAAGGAAAGATATATTTCCAGCTTTGGCAGCAGCTATAACTGCACCAGCCCGGATAACCGGCAGCTTATGAAAATATTCTATCAGACCTGCAAGGCACATAATATAATGTATAATGTGGATGAAATATTTGAGTATCTGCACACCTTTGAGGACAAAACCGAAAACGATCAGCTCACTCTTTTCTGACAAAAATAACTCTTTATTTTTTGACAAAGCTGTGTTATAATAAATTTTACAGCAGCCAAACTGCATCTGCGCTCGTAGTTCAGTTGGAAGAACGTCAGACTCCGACTCTGAAGGGCACGGGTTCAAATCCCGCCGGGTGCACCAGAAAAAGACCTTGTCATATGACAAGGTCTTTTTTGTTTATGCTTATTTGAATTTATAAAAACTTTCCGGTACAATGCCTGTATCCCTGAACATTGCATACTGCACATACTGATAATCATACTGATGTACATCTGTAAAATTGCCGGTTGCATCCTTTACTCCATACAGACTGTAGACAGGTGTTTCTGCCATCTGTGCATCAAGGTACTGATACCAGCCATTAAGCGGCAGGCCTGCCAGTTTCATGGCAATCAGCCCCATATAGTTGCTGCTGGCTGTCTGTGGAATGTCCGATGTATCTATATCATAGTTTGCCCAGATAAAGTATGGTGTGGTATATCTGGCCAGGGGATTTTCTGCCTCTGCCTGTGCCATATGGATATAGCTGAAATAATCTTCGCTCAATGACGGCAGATGGTCGCCGAACATCACCAGCACAGTAGGTCTTTCGCGTTTTTCCAGTTCTGCAATAAACTGCCGTATTTCTTCGTCTGAATACAGCATAAGTGATGCAAAGCGTTCTGCATCGGAATATTTTCCGTCTGAATTTTCCACATTTACCCTTATGTCAAAATCAGTGTTTTTATCATAGCCGCCATGATTCCGTATGGTTACATTGAATATAAATGCCGGGTCGGCGGCGCTGTCCTGAGGCAGCAGGTCCAGAATTGAGTTGAAACATGCCCCGTCAGAAACCATTTCATGGCGCAGGTCCTGGTAAGGGAAATTTTCCCAGAAATAGATTTCATCAAATTCAAAATACTTGTAAACCCTGTCGCGGGCCCAGGTTTCTGTTTCACCGGGGTGCAGGGCATATGTTCTGTAACCCAGCTGTTTGAGATACTTTGGTACAGCCGGTGTGGTGTCGTCCACAAACTGCAGATATGGGAAACCGTAGCTGGAAAAGTTTGCCATGGACAGGCCTGTAATTGCTTCAAATTCGCTGTTGCAGGTGCCGCTGCCGAAAACCGACACAACTGTGGAACCTACCACGGTATTCGGGTTGTCGTCCCCCGCCACAGAATGAAGGTAAGGCATAGGGTCTTTGTCAAAGGATGAAACATCAGTTATAAGTGACAGGTCTGCCCAGGTTTCTCCCATTATCAGGATAATATCCGGCTGAACATCGCTTTCACCCTGTGTGCCGGTGTAGCCTGCCATAATCTGTTTTCCTGCGCCAGCATCATATCCGTCAGGTGCTTCCATCACCATATTGTGCATTGTCTGCACAAAACTGTAAAGGAAACCATTCATCCTTGCAAAAACATTTGCTTCTTTAAAGTAAATATATGCACCACTCCACCGGCGGGAAGCAATTGAACAGGAGAACATCAGCACAGCTGTTGCCGCAACGGCACACAGCGCTCTCACAGCTGCCGCCAGCATATTTTTCAGATTGAGATGCGTACTGTATCTTGTCACAGCCACACATCCTGCAGCCAGCACAGCTGCTGCCAGCAGAATGGAAATATCCAGACTGAAGGTATAGTTGGAAATAACGTCCCGTGCTGCACCTACAGCAATAATATCAACAGGAACAATAACAGTACCGCGGTACATAAGCACAAAATGGTTGGCCGTACCCGCCACAAAACCGAATAAGGCTGTAAGTATAACAGCAATATGGGCTCTGCCTGTCAGCGCTGTAATCAGCAGCTGGACTCCCAACACAATCATATAGTTGCACAGAAGCACCCTGAAAGGAATGTACCTGATAGAGTTATTTGACAGTATTTCTATAAAATACAGAATTATCAGCGAACTTGCAGGCAATGCCGCCACAGACACCAGCCAGTTCAGCTTTTCTTCAAAGCGGAATTTTGGTATCAGCGGCAAAAGCACAATTATCAGCAGACACAGGCAGTATACAATAAATGTGTTTGTGCCGAAGTGGTCCGGGTAAATCATATGCAGTTCCGGACTGGAGGCCATTTCCTGCTGCACATCACCACAATACCAGCTTGTGATATCATTTTTCATACTGTTGCCCAGCAGCAGGCGGTAGCCTGTGCCTTCATCCACAGCATCAGATTCAATAACAATTGAACATTCCATACCTTTTTGGATATCGGCATCCGGGGTAATGTTCAGATATTTGCTTAAAAACAGATTGCCGTCCTGATATTCCTGGCGGAAAACCTGTGCCCCGTCAGCAGTTGTCATTGTGATTGTAACTGTGGTAGGCTGTGCCCGTTCAGTATCCGGGGTAAGCACCAGATAGCAATATTCAAAATTGTCATCACTTACTCTGAAATTAATTGTCGCAGGCTTGTCTGCCATAATAACATCAGAGTGGTTGTCTGCAATAAATCCAACCAGTGAGTCATACTGATTGGTAAACCAGTCAAGGTTGGTTATGGTTATAAAAGCAAAGAACACTGCCAGCATCAGTGATAAAATCCGGCGTTTCTTATCAATCTTCATATTGTTCTCCTTATATCAAAGGCTGTATCTTATTAATTATAGCAAACACAGCCTGTAAAAACAATTATTTAAAAAGTGAAATCTGCAAAATAAAAAAACCGCCTGTATTCCAACCCAGGCGGTTTGTTGTGGTTCACTTGACAAGGGTGATATCCACTTCATATTTAAATTTGCAAATTAAAACAGCTCAGTATCCACTGAGCTGTTTATGGTGAGCCATCGGAGACTCGAACTCCGGACACCCTGATTAAAAGTCAGGTGCTCTGCCGACTGAGCTAATGGCTCTCACCTTTAAGCTGTTGTCCTTGACAGCTTTTATATTATAGCAAGTGTCCACAAAAATGTCAACACTTTTTTGTAGAAATTTTTAAAAAAATCAGCCTTTTTTTGATTTTTGTCAGTTTTAAACACTTTTAGCCTTATTGTAATAAGTATTTTACCACACAATTACCATAAAATTCAATAATTAAATAAAAAATACCTGCAAAATCGATTGCAGGTATTTTCTTTATTTATTTTGCCTTGTAGCCAACAGGCAGATCAAGGGCATTTGTAAAGCCCGGTTCTGCTTTCACCAGCTGTGGGATAAGGTTGATGCTTGGTGCGGCAGAAGTAAGGAATACATCCGGTTTTGCAAACACGGAAGAAAACTCGATTGTGTTGTTCAGCTCCCCTTTGAACTCAATTCTCATCTTGCGGCTTGGCAGAGGCTGCATTTTATCGTGTACCTTGTGTACAAAGTGGAAACCGCTTACTTCCCTGCCGTCTTTCTTTACGCACATTGTAAGAATATGGCCGGAAACTGTGCCAGGCATAATTTTGCCGTGTGGTGTGTCCATTTCAACTTCAGCCAGCAGAGGTTCGTTTACACAGCTGTATTCATCCCATTCAATGCCCAGGCGGTCAGCAACTTCCATTACAGTAGGGCCATAATAGCTGAAAATAAAGTTTTCCATATATTCTGTGTTGATTTCTTCCGGCTTTTTGCCGAACCCAAAGGATTTTGTCCAGGAAGAAACATTGTAATAGTCATCTTCCCCGCCGTAAACGATAACCTGGTCGATTCTGCCCCCCAGCATACCCAGCACTGTGGTGATAAACGGTGTGTAAATACCCGGATAGATGCCCTGCTGTACGTAGGTCACGCCGTGTTCCTTTGCAACCCTGTCGATTTTTTCATAGAATTCCGGTGCAGTTTTGTGGGCGTAATATGTAAGTGTAGGTGTAGCCACGTTTTTGCCGGATGCCAGTGCCCTGCAGATTTCCTCTACATTCTGTGTAACGCCTGTAGGGGAAACATTGCCTTCATCAAAAGTGTTTGTGGCATAATAAAGCACCACATCAGCTTCTGTTGCCAGCACAGCATCAAGTTCGTCACTTACCGGAACACCTGTGGCTTCCACACCGGACAGCAGACCGCTGTCTTTGCACACTTTTGCAGGGTCTGTGTCATATACTGCCACCAGCTGCAGGCTGTTGCGCTGCACTATCTGTCTTACAGCTGCAGTGCCAACATGGCCAAGACCCAATATTATCACTTTATAGTTTTCCATTATTATATCTCCTTGTTTTAAAAATTATATATTCCGTTTATTATTGTAATATACAATGGAGCAAATAGCAAGTATATTGACAATACAATATAAGAATATGATATTATTTATATATAAACTTAAGAGGATTTTTAAAATGAAAAAGTGGCAGAAAATACTTGCAGTGGCCGCTGTGGTCATTGCAGTTCTTTATATATTTCTTATTGCACCGGGAAACAGCAAGGATTTATCCCCTTTTCAGGGGGTGGCTTTTGCCCACCGCGGCTATTTTGACAATGAAAATGATATACCGGAAAACAGTCTGGCGGCTTTCAGCGCAGCAATTGACAAAGGCTTTGGCATTGAGCTGGATGTGGCATTGAGCAAAGACGGCGTGGCAATGGTGTTTCATGATGCTGACCTTGCGCGTGTCTGCGGTGTGGAAGGCAAAATATGGGAATACACCTGCCGGGAACTGCAGCAGATGCAGTTGCTGGGCACCGGCCACACTGTCCCCACACTGCAACAGGCAATGGAACTGATTAGCGGCCGCGTGCCTGTGATTGTGGAATACAAGATGGATCTGATTGACACTGCCGTTTGTGAAAAAGGCCACCGAATACTGAAAGATTATCAGGGTGATTACTGTATAAAAAGCTTTGACCCCCGCGTACTGATGTGGTATAAGGCCAATGCTCCGCAGGTTATCCGCGGCCAGCTGGCTGAAGAATTCTGGAAATCAGAAAAGTATGCCGGCAAACCGCTGTATCTGGCACTGTCCTACCTGGTGGAAAATGTGGCAACCCGCCCGGATTTCATATCCTACAAATTTACTGACAGGGACAATATTTCCCTTAAGCTGTGCCGACTGCTGGGGGCAGAAACTGCCTGCTGGACATTGCGCAGCAGCGAAGACTATGCCGCCGTAGCCGGAAAATTCGATATGTATATATTTGACAGCTTTGATATTTCGGAGTGTATGGAATAAATAACTGAACAAAAAACAAAACCCAGAGATTTATCTGTCTCTGGGTTTATATTTTATCGGTTTGTTCTGCCAGGTTTATAACATCAACGCCATTGTCAATGGCATAGCTGACAGTGTATACTGTACCGCCTCCGGTCTGGGTGCAATAAGCTATGCAAAGGGATGAATTGTCCACCAATGCCCTGTTGCGCCGGTTCATACAGTAAGGGGTGTATTCATCGGATATGTAGACAATTTTGTCTGCAGCTTTCAGAATTTTGTTGTACATTTCCTTATCTGCGCTTTTCCATTTTTCTGCCTGGTTTCTGCAGGGCAGATACAGATGCAGCTGCACCTGCGGATATACCCTTTTAAGATTCATTACTGCAAGGGCCGCCATAGTGTCAAAACCCTGGGCGCCGCCGGCACAGAATGTGGTGTAGCCCTCTTTTATTTTCTGCTCTACGGTCTGGCGGAGAAGAAACATAACTCTATAATATCTGTCATCAGGAATAAGCCTGTGACCTGTGAAACAACAGCTTTTTTCTTTATTCATACGCCCTCCTTAACAACTATCAGTTGTATTTTACCATATATACAGCAAAAAATAAAGCGTTTTTTGCGAAATTTCACATATTTTTTATGAAATAAAAATACATATAAAAATCATAATAAAATCACATAAAAAACGGTGGACGGAAAGCCTTGTCTGCGGGTCAATCAGAATAACAGACACAGCATATGCGATTCTTCGCCCGTAAACAGGTGTAACAACGCCAGATGCGGGCGAGCACAGTTGTCCCCTACAGGATTGAGTGCAGACACCGGCAACAGGCGGGATGGGCATCCGCTTTGCCTTGGCTGCATTCCGGTGCGGCGGCCATTCGCACACAGTCGGCATCTCCGATGCCGGACATGGCGAACCTGCAACGGGCGGATGTAGGCATCCGCCCCTACGGCACAAATACAGTATACTTCCCCTGCATTTTAATGCAAATACAAAAAGGGCACGGATAAACCGTGCCCTGTAATGTTTTTTTAGACTTTTCCCATGGATGGGAGTACCCTATCATACTCATTCGAGAATCGTCAAATAAGAATTGTAATTATTACGCGAAGCATAAAGTTCTTATTACGCGAAGCGTAACAAGGTTCTGATGGCTGAAATCTATGATTTCAGTGATGCACAGCATCAAGTTGCGTCAGCAACCCAGCAGGTTCTTATTTGTAGAGTTCGATAAGTCTGTTCAGGTAGTCGTATCTAGCCATAGCATCTGCTTCGTTCTGTGCGAACAGTTTAGCAGCTCTTTCTGGGTTAGATGCAGCAAGACGAGCATAACGAGCTTCGTTCATCAGGAATTCCTGGTAACCGCCCTTAGGTGCTTTAGAGTCGAGGCTGAATGGGTTCTTGCCTTCGGCTTTAAGAGCTGGGTTGTATCTGAAGAGGTTCCAGTAACCTGTGTCAACAGCTCTCTTGATTTCAGCCTGGCTGTTTGTCATACCACCCTTGATAGAGTGCATTTCACATGGAGCGTAGCCGATGATAAGAGATGGACCGTTGTAAGCTTCAGCTTCAGCCATAGCTTTAACTGTCTGGTTCATGTCAGCGCCAAGACCGATCTGTGCTACGTATACATAACCGTAGGACATTGCGATGGAAGCAAGGTCTTTCTTGCCGATAGCTTTACCAGCTGCTGCGAACTGAGCAACCTGACCCCATTTAGAAGCTTTGGATGCCTGACCGCCTGTGTTGGAGTAAACTTCAGTATCGAATACCATGATGTTGATATCTTCACCGGAAGCGATAACGTGGTCAAGACCACCGAAACCGATGTCGTATGCCCAACCGTCACCACCGAAGATCCAGATGGATTTCTTAGCCAGGTATTCTTTATCTTTCAGTACTTCTACGCAGTATGGACAATCTGGTGATGCTTCAAGAACTTTAACCAGTTTAGCTGTTGCTTCTTTGTTAGCTTTACCGTCGTTGTATGTTGCGAAGTATGCGTCGATAGCTTCAGCTTTTTCTTCAGACTTAGTTACTTCTCTGAGTTCTCTCAGTTTAGCAGCAAGTCTTTCACGGATAGCTTTCTGACCTGTGTAGATACCAAGACCGAATTCGGCGTTGTCTTCGAACAGGGAGTTAGCCCAAGCTGGACCATGACCGTCTTTGTTTGTTGTGTATGGAGTAGATGGTGCAGAACCGCCCCAGATAGAGGAACAACCTGTTGCGTTAGCAATGTACATTCTGTCACCGAAGAGCTGTGTGATCAGTTTAGCATAAGCTGTTTCTACACAACCTGCGCAAGCGCCGGAGAATTCAAGCAGAGGCTGTTTGAACTGGCTGCCTTTAACAGATGCTTCGTTGAATGGAAGTTCTTTAACTGCAACTTCTGCAACTGCCCAATCGAATACTTCCTGCTGATCCAGAACTGCTTCCTGAGCAACCATCTGGAGAGCTTTTTCTTTAGCTGGACATACGCCTACACATACGCCACAACCCATACAGTCAAGTGGGGAGATAGCCATTGTAAATGTCATGTCTTCCAGACCTTTACCGATAGCTTTCTTGCCTTTCATTGCTGCTGGAGCTGCTGCTGCTTCTTCAGCTGTCAGGATGAATGGTCTGATAGCTGCGTGTGGACATACGATAGCACACTGGTTACACTGGATACAGTTGTCAACGTTCCATGCTGGAGCAGAAACTGCAACGCCACGTTTTTCGAATGCGGACAGACCAAGTGGGAATGTACCGTCTTCGTAACCTACGAATGTAGATACTGGCAGGCTGTCGCCGTTGTGCAGGTTAACAGGTGTAACAACTTTTTCGTTGAAGTGTTTCTGTGCTTCGCTTGTGTATACTGTTGCTTCTTCAGCTTTTGGTGCGTCTTCTGCTGTTGCCCAGTCAGCTGGGATTTCAACTTTGTGCAGAGCGTCTTTACCGATATCGATAGCTTTGTAGTTCAGTTCTACGATATCCATACCTTTTTTGCTGTATGATTTGTATGCAGCTTTCTTCATGTAGTCAACTGCTTCGTCAACTGGCAGGATGTTTGCAAGTGCGAAGAATGCGGACTGCAGGATTGTGTTTGTACGTTTACCCATACCGATTTCTTTTGCAAGGTCGATAGCGTTGATTGTGTAAACGTTGATGTTGTTAGCTGCGATGTATCTCTTAGCTACTGCTGGCAGGTGCTGGTTCAGTTCTTCATCTGTCCACTGGCAGTTGATGAGGAATGTACCGCCTGGTTTACAGTCACGAACCATTGCAAAGCCTTTGAGGATGTAAGATGGGTTGTGACATGCAACGAAGTCAGCTTTGTTGATGTAGTAAGTAGATTTAATTCTTGTGTCACCGAAACGCAGGTGAGAAATTGTCAGACCGTTTGTTTTCTTTGAGTCATATTCAAAGTAAGCCTGAACATATTTATCAGTATGGTCACCGATAATTTTGATGGAGTTTTTGTTAGCACCAACTGTACCGTCACCACCGAGACCCCAGAATTTGCAGGATACGATAGATTCGTTAGCTGTTGCTGGAACTTCTGTTGGCATTGGGAGAGATTTGTTTGTAACGTCATCTTCGATACCAACGGAGAAGTTGTTCATTGGTTCATCAAGAGCAAGGTTGTTGAATACTGCAAAGATGCAAGCAGGTGTTGTATCTTTGGAACCCAGACCGTAACGGCCGCCAACAACTTTTCTGCCTTCCATTTCGCCGTTGAGAGCCAGAGCTGTAACAACGTCGAGGTAGAGAGGTTCGCCAAGAGCGCCTGGTTCTTTTGTTCTATCGAGAACAGCAATTTTCTTAGCTGTTGCTGGGATAGCAGCGATCAGGTGTTTAGCGGAGAATGGACGGTAAAGTCTAACTTTTACAATACCAACTTTTTCGCCCTGTGCAAGCAGGTAGTCGATAACTTCTTCAGCTGTATCAACTACAGAGCCCATAGCGATGATTACTTTTTCAGCATCTGGTGCACCGTAGTAGTTGAACAGTTTGTAGTCTGTGCCAAGTTTAGCATTAACTTTGTCCATGTATTTTTCTACTACTGCTGGGAATGCTTCGTAGTATGGGTTTGCAGCTTCTTTAGCCTGGAAGAAGATGTCGCCGTTCTGAGCTGTACCGCGCAGAACTGGTCTTTCAGGGTTCAGGGAGTTGCGGCGGAATCTTTCAACTGCATCCCAGTTAACCATGTCAGCCAGGTCTTCGTAATCCCAAACTTCGATTTTCTGGATTTCGTGTGATGTACGGAAACCGTCGAAGAAGTTCAGAACTGGAACACGGCCTTCAATTGTAGCCAGGTGAGCAACAGCGCCCAGGTCCATGATTTCCTGCTGGTTTGTTTCAGCAAGCATTGCATAACCTGTCTGACGGCATGAGTAAACGTCAGAGTGGTCGCCGAAGATGTTCAGAGCATGTGCAGCAACTGTACGAGCTGAAACGTGGATAACGTTTGGCAGCAGTTCGCCAGCGATTTTGTACATGTTAGGAATCATCAGGAGCAGACCCTGTGATGCTGTGTAAGTTGTTGTGAATGCACCAGCCTGCAGAGAGCCGTGCACTGTACCTGCAGCACCAGCTTCAGACTGCATTTCTACAACTTTTGCTTCTGTGCCGAAGATGTTTTTTCTGCCGCCAGCTGACCATACGTCTGTCTGTTCAGCCATTGGAGAGGATGGTGTGATAGGGAAAATACCAGCTACTTCTGTGAAAGCATAGCTAACGTGAGCGGCAGCTGTATTACCATCCATGGAAATTCTGTTTCTTGCCATTGGATTTTGTCCTCCTTATATTAGGGCATAATTATGCCTTTTTTACAATTAACATTTTATCACTAATCTTAAAATATGTAAAGAAAATAGAGTTGAATTTACCATAAAAAATAAAAATTCGTCATATTCAATATTTTTTGAGCGATTGACCATATTTATATTTGCACTTTTTAAGCTAAATTGCAAAATTATGTAAGAAACTGTTAACACATACACCGCTATAAGCCATAAAACAGCAAAGACACAGCAGATTGCTGTGTCTTTGGATATAAATACTATCTTTAGCTGTCCAGCATTTTTATAACTGTATAATTTTCTTCGCCGTTAAGATAATCTGCCAGCATACACACTTTGTATTCATACACAAAAGGATAGGTGCCCTGCTTTATTTCCACAACAAGCAGTTTGTCCCCACACCGTGCCACAGGATACTGCCATGCAAAATCTGCCGCTTTAATGGTTTTCACCACTTTCATTGTTTCAGCATCCATATAGTGAATCATCATTTCATTGGTTATTTCACTGCGGGTGTAAAGAAACAGGCAGCCGGGGATAAGGCATTCATTTCCCACAGTAAATTCTGCCAGCATACCCGGAGAATCTATCTGTTCGGCATACTGGACTTCTGATGGTATATCAAAAGTTTCCAGCTTGCTGTAGTTGCCCTGTACTGCAAACAGCTTGCCGCCGATTCCGTACCATCTTCCTATTCTTTTTCCGTCAACATTGTTTTCAACAGGCAGGACAGACTGCCGTTCTGTAACTGTATCATAGCTGATTATCCTGCCGCCACTCTGAATAATGAGTGAATCATTATAAACAGTGTGTATTTCTGACCCGAAACTGAAATCTGCCAGCATTTCATATGTCATATCAGCCTTTTTTATTCTGACAAGTGTTGATATTTTGGCAGTTCTGTCTGCCAGAACAGTATAGATAAAGTCAGCATCCTGTGCAACAGTTTCCCCCATGGTGCTGTTGTGTGGAAATTTTATCTGTGCGGCTACTGTGCCGTCTGCCGCCAGCTGATATAAAGCGGATGTGATGGAACTGTAGTCAGCATAATCCCCTGCCGTATGCAGGTAAAGCACATCATCCGCCTGAAAAATACTTACCCGTATCGCAGGTGGAATTTCCATTTTTTCTGCAACTGTCTCTTCCCTGTTGGTTTCAAAGTCAATATATGACAGCCGGATATTATCTGCATCCGATATAATTCTGTAACAGCCTTTTTCATCTCCGTAAAAAACGCACATATCCAGCCTTTGGGTAATCACAGACAGTCCGTCTGTATTTTCTTCCCGGAGTTGCTGTGCCGAACATCCTGCCATAAATATCATAACCGCTGCCATTAAACAACAAATAATCTTTTTCATAACCGCCTCCAATTGTCTGTTACATATATTATACTGCCTGCAAATACGGCAAAACAATAAGAGAATAGTCACATTAGACACAAAAAAGCCTGCGGGGTGGCCGCAGGCTTTGGTTTTTATTATTTTTTCAGGTCTGCAACAATTGCATCTGCCAGTTTTTCGATTGGGGAAGAATCATGAAGGGCTGATTTGATAAGCACTTTTTCTTCCATAATGTTCATATTCTTCATTGAAGACATAATTTCTGTTACGTTTTTCACCACTGCAGGTGCCCAGGAGCCGTTTTCGATAATTGCAACTGTTCTGTTCTGCAGGTTGAGAGCTTTCATATCCAGAACAAAGTGTTCCATTTTTGGGTGGAGAGCCAGGTTGTATGTTGGGGAAGCGATTACAATGTGGCTGTATTTCCAGGCCAGTGAGATAAGTTCTGACACATCTGTTACAGAAACATCCCTTACCTGTACATCCCCTGCACCTTTTTCAACAAGGGACAGTGCCAGGGCGTTTGCGGCACTTTCTGTGTTGCCGTACATTGATGCATATGCCACCAGCACGCCTTTTTCTTCCGGCTGGTATCTGCTCCACAGGTCATATTTTGCGATAAAGTCGCCAATATCTTTGCGCCATACCGGACCGTGAAGAGGAGCAATCATTTTTATATCAAGGGCAGCCGCCTTTTTCAGTACAGCCTGTACCTGTGGGCCGTATTTGCCAACAATGTTGGAGTAATAGCGTCTTGCTTCGCCGTACCAGCTTTCGTCAATCAGCACTTCATCATTGAAGATTTTGCCATCCAGTGCGCCGAAAGTGCCGAATGCGTCTGCAGAGAACAGGATGCCTGTGGATTCTTCATAGCTCATAATAACTTCCGGCCAGTGAACCATAGGGGCTGTCACAAAGTGGAGTGTGTGTTTGCCAAGGGAAAGGCTGTCCCCGTCTTTTACCAGAATCACCCTGTCGCCAAGGTTTACATTGAAAAACTGCTGAATCATCTGGTTTGCCTTTGCAGATGCAACCACCTTCATATCAGGGTACATTTCAATCAGTCTGCCGATGTTTGCGCCGTGGTCCGGTTCCATATGGTGAACCACAAGATAGTCCAGCGGGCGGCCTGCCAGCAGGTGTTCCAGATTTTCAAAAAAAGCATCTGATACAAAGCGGTCTACAGTGTCTGTAACCAGTGTTTTTTCATCGTCAATAAAGTATGAGTTGTATGAAATGCCGTTTTCCAGCGGAAACAGATTTTCAAAAAGAGCCAGGCGGCGGTCATTTGCGCCCAGATAGTAGATATTGTCTGTGATTTTTCTTGTTGTTTTCATATATATAATCTCCTTTGAGTATCTTATTAGTATATTGTTTTATTAAGTATATTATACTGCTATTTTGTTAAAAATCAAGTGATTTTGTCACAGAATTTTACATTTTTTCCAGCAATACCATTGCTATGGCAGTGTCACCTTCGTGGGACAGGGACAGCTGGGCACTGCAGCCCTTTTCAGCCATAAGCTGTGCCGCCCTGCCGTAAAAGCTGAAATAAGGCGCCCCCAGTTCATCGCGGAGAATTTCTATTTCATTGAAACCAAAGCCGCGTATGCCTGTGCCCACAGCTTTGCTGAAAGCTTCCTTTGCTGCAAAATTTGCGGCAAGGGATGCAAACTTCGGTTTTTCCCTGTGATAAAACCGCTGCAGTTCCTTTTCTGTATAGATGTGGGCAGCAAAGCCCGGCTTCTGCAGTGATTTTTCTATTCGTGAGATTGTTGTCATATCAACGCCTATTTTATACATAGCTCTTCTCCATAGCAAGTCATTGGAATTATTATAACACATATTTGCAATATAAAAAAGCAGAGCTTTCGCTCTGCTTTTATTTTTTATTACTGTGGCAGCGGGTCTGCGCCCGGTCTGCCATGGCAGTGTTTGTATTTTTTGCCGCTGCCGCAAGGACAAGGGTCGTTTCTGCCTATTTTTTTGCCTGCTCTTACAGGCTGTTTTTTGATTGAACTGTCACCGCCGCCGCTGGTGCCTGTCACCTTGGCAACAGCTTTGCGCTGCAGGTCTGCTTCGCCGTTGTTTGTTCTTATCTGTGCAGAAATCAGCATTTTTGCTGTGTCCTGACGGATGTTTTCAACCATTTCATCAAACATTGCAAAACCTTCCATACGGTAGGTTGCATATGGGTCGTGCTGGCCAAAAGTCCTCAGCCCCATACCACGGCGCAGTTCGTCCATGGCGTCGATGTGGTCCATCCACTTGCTGTCAACATTGCGCAGCAGAACGATGCGTTCAAACTCTCTCATCTGTTCAGCACCGATAAGCTGTTCTTTTGATTCCAGAATTGCCAGTGCCTTTTCTGTCAGCATTTCTACCAGCCGGTCTCTTGTCAGGGCAGCCTGCTGCCGGTCTGTAAAGTTCAGGTCCTCATCACCCAGCAGCCAGCCACGGTAAGTATCGCGCAGGGATATAAGGTTCCAGTCCATTGGGTCTTCTGCAGAACAGAATGTGTCCACATTGTCTGCGATGGACTGTGTAACCATATTGTGCACACTTTCAGAAACATCGTTGCCGGACAGCACGTCACCGCGCTGTTTGTAGATGATATCTCTCTGTGTGTTGAGAACATCGTCATACTGCAGAACATTTTTACGGATATCAAAGTTTCTGCCTTCGATACGTTTCTGTGCAGATTCGATGGAGCTTGTAATCATCTTGTTTTCAATCGGCATATCATCTGTATATCCGAATTTTTCCATAATCTGTGTTGTTCTGTCGCCGCCGAAAAGTCTCATCAGGTCATCTTCCAGACTTACATAGAAGCGTGTGCGGCCAGGGTCACCCTGACGGCCTGCACGGCCGCGGAGCTGGTTGTCAATACGGCGTGATTCGTGTCTTTCAGTGCCCAGAATCAGCAGACCGCCTGCTTCCCTTACAGCCTGTGCGTTTGGTGCCAGCTGCTGTCTGTATTTTTCCTTCAGCCGGGCAAACTCTTTTCTTGCGTTCAGAATTTCTTCGTCTTCTGTGGAGAAGAAAGCTGTGGAAGCTTCTATCATTTCTTCTTCATAGCCCATTCTTCTCATTTCATTCTTGGCCATAAACTCTGCGTTGCCGCCAAGGATAATGTCAGTACCACGGCCGGCCATGTTTGTAGCGATTGTAACAGCGCCTTTCTGACCTGCCTGTGCCACGATTTCAGCTTCTTTGTCGTGGTATTTTGCGTTGAGAACTTCGTGCCTGATGCCACGGCGTTTCAGCATTTTGCTCAGCTGTTCACTCTTTTCGATGGAAATTGTACCGATGATAACAGGCTGGCCTTTTTCGTGGGCAGCTGCGGCTTCTTCAATAACTGCGTTGAATTTGCCCTGTTCTGTCTTGTACACAACATCGTTCATATCTTCCCTTGCCAGAGGTCTGTTTGTAGGAATTTCCACTACGGACAGGCCGTAAATCTGCAGGAATTCATCAGCTTCACTGAGAGCTGTACCTGTCATACCGGACAGCTTTTTGTACATACGGAAATAGTTCTGGAATGTGATGGATGCCAGTGTTTTGCTTTCGTGGGCAATCTTCACGTTTTCCTTTGCTTCGATAGCCTGGTGCAGACCTGCTGAATAGCGGCGGCCTTCCATAAGACGGCCTGTAAATTCGTCAACGATAACAACTTCACCGTCTTTTACAACATAGTCGATGTCGCGTTTCATAATTGAATGTGCCTGGATAGCCTGGCTGATATGGTGTGCCAGGGTCATATTTTCAGCATCAGAGTAGTTTTCGATATTGAAATATCTTTCTGCCTTTGCAATACCGTTTTTGGTCAGTGTGGCCTGGCGGGCCTTTTCGTCCACAATAACATCCTGCACAACATCGTCCAGTTCTTCCTTGCTGTTGTGTTCTGCAATTCTGTAATAGGACAGTGTGCGTGCAAAACTGTTTGCCATTTTGTACAGGTCTGTGGATTTTTCGCCCTGACCGGAGATAATCAGCGGTGTTCTGGCTTCGTCAATCAGGATGGAGTCAACTTCGTCCACGATGGCATAGTTGAAACCGCGCTGTACCATATCCTTTTTGTACAGTGCCATATTGTCACGCAGATAGTCAAAACCGAATTCGTTGTTTGTGCCGTATGTGATATCACAGTTGTAGGCGGCACGTTTTTCTTCACTGGTCATACCGTGCACAACAAGACCTACTGACAGGCCAAGGTAGTTATACAGTTTGCCCATCCACTGGCTGTCACGGCTGGCAAGGTAATCGTTGACTGTAACAACATGCACACCGTCGCCGGAAAGGGCGTTGAGATATGCAGGCAGTGTGGCAACAAGTGTTTTACCTTCACCTGTTTTCATTTCTGCAATGTTGTTTCTGTGCAGGGCGATACCACCGGCAATCTGCACAGGGAAGTGTTTCATTTCCAGCACGCGCCATGCAGCTTCACGGCAGGTGGCAAATGCATCCGGCAGGATGTCGTCCAGGGTTTCGCCATTTGCCAGGCGTTCTTTCAGAACATTTGTCTGGTTTTTCAGCTCTGCTTCGCTCATTGCCCGGTATTTGCTTTCCAGCTTGAGAACTGCATTTTTTATTGGTTCAATCTTTTTCAGCTCTTTTGTTTCATAGCTGCCAAAAAGTTTTTTGATAAAAGACATTTTAGCTCCTTTATATTTATGTTAAATCCATTTTTTACTAAAGCTTAATTTACTCTAATACTATATTTTAATATAATGATAGAATTGTGTCAAATCATTTATTGTATTATATCGATTATAATCCACATTGACTGTAAATACTGTTGAAAACACAGGTTTTATGGGCTATAATCTTTGTAATAAATGATTTTAAAGAGGTTTTGTTATGAAAAAGCTGTCAAGTCTTATACTTGCAATTATACTACTGTTTACCGCCTGCGGCGCCAAGGAAAAATATCCGCCACAGAAGCAGGATTTTGGTGGCGGCGACTATACCTGGCATTATTACAACGACCGGGGGCAGCGCATAAGATATGAAGCGTTCAGGGATGAAAAGCTGACAGAAATACATCATTTTGAATACGACGCTGACGGCAATGTGATAAAGAAACAGACCACAGACCCTGACGGCAATGAACTGGTAAGGGATGAAATCACCTATGAAAGCGGAAAACAGACATATCTTATCCGTTACAGAAACGGGCTGATTTCCATGGAAGATTACTATGATGAAAATGAAAACGTCTACCTGTCAAAGCTGTACAAAGAGGGCCGGCTGAACAGTATTACAGAAACATTCTACGGCGAAGACAAACTTGCCACAATGTCAATATGCTACCGCCCGGATGGCACTGCACAGTGGATGCAGGAATACGGCGATAATGAAGAAGGCCGCTTTACAACAAGGACCAGCTACTTTGACGAAAATGAAGAAGTGATAAAAATCGTTCTGAAAACCAGCACAGCCAACGGATACAAAGAAGAAATCCTGTTTGACAGGGATGCACAGTAAAAAGCAAAGACTGCCTGCGGGCAGTCTTTTTATTTACTCAAAATATTAATAATCAGTGAACTTTCCAGCCAATGTATTGACAGTTTTGGTCTACAATGATAGACTGAAATAAAAGACAAATCTACAACTGTAGACCTAAGGAGATTCACATATGAAAGATCTGAAGCTTGCAGAAAGCGAACATCGCTTTATGAAAATAGTGTGGGAAAACCAGCCGCTGACCAGTGCCAATCTGGTAAAACTGTGTGCCCGCCAGCTGGACTGGAAAAAAAGTACCACATACACAGTGTTGAAGCGCCTGTGTGAAAAAGGGGTGGTTAAAAATGAAAACTCCACAATAATCCCCCTTGTTTCACAGAAGGAGGTCCAGCTGTTTGAATCCACCAACATTGTAAACCGCTCTTTTGACGGCAGCCTGCCCGGGTTTATTGCCGCATTTATGGAAGGTAAAAAACTTTCAACTGAAGATGCTGACCGCATAAGAAAGATGATTGAAGCTTACGAAGAATAAAGGAGCGCATCTATGGATAAGATTTTTCTGCATTTTCTGCCGCTGTCTGTAAAAGCCTGTGTGATCATACCGCTGATAATTGCAGTAAGGCTTATTATCAGAAAACAGCCAAAAATATATTCCTACCGGCTGTGGGCTGTGGTATTTGTCAGCCTTGTGTTTAATTTTGAAATCAACACCGCCACTTTTTCTCCTGTGCATAAAATCAACAGAAATATCACACAGCAGTACAACAACCTGCTGGATGATTATGTTGAAGAAACTGAAATTCACCACAGCAACACCATGCAGTATTATGAGGCTGTGGAAAAAGGCATAGTGCCGGAAATTGCTGATGACGGCAAATCTGCCTATGTGGTTACAGCACAGGGCAGTTACACCCCGCCTGCCACAGTAAAAAGCAATATTATACCAAAGCTGGCAATTTTATGGGCTGCCGGCATACTGGCGATAGCTTTTTATCTTTTAAAAAATCTGCTGAATTTCAATGCAAGGCTGATATATACCCATAAAATCAATAATGAAATCTATACTGCAGACGGCATATCTTCCCCCTTTGTGTACGGTGTTTTCAGACCCAGAATTGTTATTCCGACAGAGATGATGGACACACTGCCACAGCAGATTATTCTCCACGAAGAAATACATATAAAAAGAAAAGACTATTTAATCAAACCAATGGCGCTTGTAATTTCTGCTGTACACTGGTTCAATCCTTTTGTGTGGCTGGCCTTCAGACTGATGTGTCACGATATGGAAATGTCCTGTGATGAAGCAGTTATAAACCGCTGTGGCAACAAAAAAGATTATTCTCTGCAATTGCTGGAATGTGCCGTACAGAAAACCAGCCCCGCCACAGTAATGTTCGGCGAAAACAATGCAGAAAGCAGAATAAAAAACATACTGGCCTACCGCAAACCTGCAAAAATGATATCCCTGCTTTTGTGCGCCGTTGTGGCTATATGCACCACCGCCTGTATAGTAAGTGAAAAAGCAGAAGAGATTATCCAGGATATACCAAAAACATTTTATGAACAGCTGGCAGATGTAAACAGCACAGAAAATGTTAAATACAAAGACAGGGTTGTTGCAGACTGGGTGCGAAAAGCCGACCTTGAGGAATATGGCATTGAAGCACCTGACACTTTGCCGGACACTTTTTACGGTCTGCCATATGAGTTTTGCAAAGGCTATAAATATCAGAAAGACGGCAAAACAACATTCAGCTATGCCTATTTGCCGGATTACAGAGAGGCAAATTCAATCTGTGTCCACAACTGTAACGACACAACCAGCACACATCTGGGTATTTTTCTGCCGGCCAATGAAACATTCGTCAGCCTTGTCAGCGGTCTGGAAGTGCTGAATGACAGATTCTCCACAGTTTCCTACCTTACACAAGACCGGAACGGAGATGTGTGGCTGAATATACGCAAGCTGTATTTCTTTAATCCTGTATCAAAAGCTGACACCATACGCCACAAACTGGACAAAGAGAATTATGTAAAAATCCGCAGTCTGCGTTTCCTCAATGAAAATGTGGCATTTATGAGCCAGACCGAAAAAGGCTTTATAAAAGAGGGCAGTGAAAAAAGCAGCTATACTATGTATGAAACCCCACAGGCCAATATTTCAATTGATGGCGGAGTAACCTGGCATAAGCTGGACTTTTCACAGCTTGCACTGCCACAGTATTTTACCGGCTACCGCAGCTGCTGTATGACATTGACAGGAGACAGGGTGGAAATAAGATTTTTCACTGATGAAATATATGATGCAGATGTGGCTTTCACATCCTTTGCCAATGAAACTTATTATATAATCAGTGAAGACGGTGGTCTGACATGGACAGGTTGGGTACGCGTATGGGGAGAAGACGGCAAGCCAACCCTGCAGAAAATCACAGACACCGTGCCTGTAACTGTTATTGAATAACCGATGTTAGCAAAAGCTGACTTGTTTGTGAAAGAAGTTTGAAAATTATTAACTTTCAGTTAACAACCGGTAAACTTTTATTTAAAGCTATTGATTTTCTCAAAAAATCATATAAAATAAAAATCACAAAGAACAGATAAATTATTAGCTATATAATTCCCCTTCTAAAATATTTTTCGAGAGAAAACGGACTGCAGTGCAGTCCGTTTTTATTTAATGCAGATAATACAACAAATTATGTAAGGCGGGGTTCAATCCCCACCCGTTACAGTTGCATTTATGCGTCAAGTATACAATTGTCATTCCGGGCGCATACCAGAGGAATCGCCCGTACACCAGGCTACCATTCTGTCATTCTGAAGGAGCAAAGCGACTGAAGAATCTTTGCCTTGTAAACTTTTACAGAGCAATAAATTTAATTATAGTTTAGCGAAGCAAAGCTTCGCTAAACGCGGGCGACCACAGGTCGCCCCTACGGAAAGGGGTTCGGGGGCTTTGCCCCGAATATAAATGGCGTAGTTTGCGGAGAGCAAGCAGAGAGCCAGGGTCAGCCACAGGCTGGCAGGTGGCGATATGCTTGCGAAAATCGCGAAGAAATTTGTCGAGCGAGTGAGCGAAGCGAATAAGGTTTCAAATTTCCGCGATTTGTAGCAGACGCAGCATACCACACTAGTGCGGCGTTTGTGGGGTGAGCGAAGCGGATTGGCGGTTTGCCGTGGAA
>JAFULT010000204.1 GCA_017483145.1 Oscillospiraceae bacterium
AAAACAACGAGCGGACAAGAGGGGCTTCAGCCCGTCGCTGTACGCGACGATTGTTTTTCAGGGCCGTAAGGCGGGGGAATCGCAACCCCCACGGTTTTGGTTACTTTTGGCACCAAAAGTAACGCCAGCGCAGCGTAAAAAAGAATCTGTGGTTACACAAGAGCAAAGATTCTTCGCCTGTGGCTCAGAATGACAGGACCCTGCTTTTGTGGTAATGCGATTCCTCGCTTACGCTTCAGAATGACAATCCCTCCGTCACTGCTTTGCCGTGACATCTCCCTTTCACAAGAGAGGCTTTATTATATCCTAATCTGTTCGACAAAACAAAATTTTTCTGACTGTTATTCTTTGATTATATTATAAAACGTCGCAGTTTATATTACAACAAAAAGGCTGTATTTTCACACTATTGTTATTGACAACTTTTCTTTATAGTGCTATCATCAAAGTGAACATAAAAACAGGGGTGCCTATGGCTGAGATTATACCCTTTACCTGATTCGGATAATGCCGACGGAGGGAGTTTTGCATAATACAGATTATCATCCCTCACATATAAAATGTGGGGGATTTTTGTATTTACAGCTCATCTTACAGCACGCTGTAAGGTTTTGTTTTTATGGTCGATCATTCCCCGGCCGGGAAAACAAAATTTTAAAAAGGAGTTTTTTAATGAGCAAAAGAACAAATACACGCGCTATGGTGGAATGTGCACTTATGATTGCACTGGGTACAGTATTGGCGCAGATAAAAGTGTGGCAGATGCCTTATGGCGGCAGTGTCACTCTGGTTTCATCACTGCCATTTATATTGGTTTCATACCGCCACGGTGTAAAATGGGGCGTATTGGCAGGTCTTGCCAACGGCTTTCTGCAGATGCTTACAGGATGGTATGCACCGCCTGCAGGCACAGTATCAGCCATTGTTGTCTGTGTACTGCTGGACTATCTGCTGGCTTTCAGCTGTCTTGGACTTGCCCGGCTGTTTTCAAAACCGTTTTCCAACAAAAAACTGGGTGTTTTTATGGGCATATCAGCGGTAATGGTACTGCGCTTTGTATGCAGTTTTGTATCCGGTGCAATGCTGTGGGGCAGCTACCAGAGCTATTATGAATGGGCTGTCGGCCTGTCTGTATGGGAATACAGCTTTATTTACAACGGCAGCTATATGTTCCCGGAACTGATTATCACAGCAATTGTTGGCTGTCTGATAGTTTCCGGCTACCCGAAACTGTTTGAAGAACAATAATTATATAAAAGTAAAAGCGAAGCTGTTTCAGCTTCGCTTTTTCCATATCAGTCGTAATATCCGTCGGTTACAGGGGATACAACAGGTTTGCCGTCTCTGTCCAGCAATGGCGTAATACCGCCGGCATATCCTGCTGCACGGAAAATATAGTTCACACCTGTTTCTTTGTCAACCCATATTTCCACCACATCCACAAAGCCCTGTGAATAAACCTTTTCAAATCTGTCGTCCTTTGCCATTTCACATACCCCGTTTCAGTTTTTATTCAATTTCATCAGCATACTGATACACTACTTCATTGCCGTTTTCGTCTTTGTAAACCAGGTTGCCGTCTTCATCTGTATACATTGTTTCTTCTTCGTCATATGTACCCAGGAAAGTATCTTCTGACCAGTCAAAAGCGTAGTCTACAATTGTGTCCAGATTTGAGAAATCATCATCTATCACACATGTATCATTTCTGTAGCTGATGTACATATCGTAATTTGTTTTGTCAGCAGAATAAATCAGTGTTGTTTTGCTGCCATTTGCAATTGTAACGCTGACAGGGGAATCTCCTTCAGTAAATTCCACAATCACGCTGGCGGCACCCATTGTTCTGTGTTTGATTACTGTATAGTCATCATATTCCACAGTTTCATACCAGGTGTCGGCTTCATAATCTCCTGCAGTGTAATTAGGCACTTTTTTATCAGAAGATGAATTGGTCCGTATAAAAGCCCCGCCAACAATTGCCACCAGCAGTGCGAGGCCTGCAATAATTGGTTTTTTCATTTAAATTTCCTCTCTCTATAAATAATTATTTCTTTTTGTTTTCAGCCTTTGCGGCTTCTTTGTCCAGAGTCTTTTTATAATCGCACACTCCGGCCAGCACGCATTTTTCGCAGTATGGTTTTCTGGCTGTGCACACAGCGCGGCCGTGTTCCACAAGGCGGTGGCAGAAATCGTTCTGTTTTTCCGGCGCAATCACTTTTTTCAGCTGCATTTCCACCTTGAAAGGGTCTGTGGTGTTTTTGTCGTCCTTTTTCATAAAGCCTATTCTGTTGGACAGACGTATGCAATGTGTGTCTGCCACAATGGCAGGCTTGCCGTAAACATCACCCAGAATAAGGTTGGCGCTTTTTCTGCCCACACCCGGCAGTTTCAGCAGGTCATCCATATTGTCCGGCACCACGCTGCCGTATTCATCACGCAGCATTGTCATACACCGCTTTATGTCTCTTGCCTTGCTGTTGCCCAGACCGCAAGGTTTCACTATTTCAGTTATTTCCTTCACATCTGCATCAGCCAATGCATCCACAGTAGGGAATTTTTCAAAAAGTATGGGTGTGGTGGCGTTTACACGCAGGTCAGTGCACTGGGCAGACAGGCGCACTGCCACCAGCAGCTGCCACGCACCGTCACTGTCCAGAAAGCATTCTGCCAGCGGATATTCCTGTTCCAGTAATGCCACTATTTCTGCGGCCTGTTTTTTTGTTTTCATATAAATTCTCTCTTTTACTTTAGTATGAATATATGTTATCATAATTAATAAGAAAAATAAACGGGTTTCACATAGAATTCACTTATTTGTATACGATAATGGATATATAAAATGGAAAAGGAGTTTTATTATGGCATTTATAAACAGTACTTTTTATTCAAATGTTCTTGAACAGGAGGTAATGCTGGACCTTTATCTGCCAAACGACAGGGCAGAAAAGGAAATTGCGCCACCGGTGGGTGTGGTTTATTTCCTGCACGGTATGGGCAGTAGCCAGAAACGCTTCAGGGAATACACAGCTGCAAACCGTTATGCAATGGACAATCATCTTGCTATAGTGTATATTTCTGCCCCTATGAGCTTTTATTCTGATATGAAACACGGCATGAATTATTACACATACATTACAGAAGAGATGCCTGTATTCCTTAAATCTGCATACAATCTTGATTTTCCAAGAGAAAAAACATTTCTTGCAGGCCTTTCAATGGGCGGTTACGGCACACTGAAAATCGGTCTGAACCATCCGGAGATGTTTGGCGCCATTGCTCCTTTCTCTGCACCTACAAATATGCGTCAGATGAAAGACCGGCTGAAAGAACGTCCTGTCGGCACAGTTTCCACATATATCAATGTTTTCGGTGAAGACCTTGATATGCAGGACACAGACGACCCGTGGTACCTTATCAAAAAAGTTTCAGAACTGCCTGCAGAACAGCAGCCGCGCATCCGTCTTATGTGCGGCAAACAGGATGAGCTGGCAAACATCTATCTGCAGAATGTGGAATTTGACAAATATGCTTCCACACTTCCACTGGCAGACTATAAATTTATGTCCTGGAAAGGCGGCCACGAATATATGTTCTGGGACAGGGCAATGATGCACGCGGTGGCTTTCTTCCTTGAAAACGACTATGACAAAGAAAGACTGACACTGTGGACAGATGAAGGCGACTTATAATCTGTCAGATTAGAAGAGGAAAAGATTATGGCATTTATAAATTCATCATTTTATTCAGCAGCACTTGGTCAGGAAGTGGAACTGGACCTTTACCTGCCAAATGACTATACAAATAAAACATCCATATCACAGCCACAGGCAATCATCTATTTTCTGCACGGCTTGTCCCGCAGCCAGCAGTATTTCAGGGAACTGTCTGCCACAAACCGCTATGCCCGTGACAATCAGCTGGCAGTGGTGTATATCTCTGCACCACAAAGCTGGTATTCCGATATGGTGCACGGTATGAAATATTACACATATATCACAGAAGAACTGCCACAGCTGCTTAAATCAATGTACGGTCTGGAATTTCCAAGGGAAAAAACCTTCCTTGCAGGCCTGTCAATGGGCGGCTACGGCACCTGGAAAATAGGTCTGTCACGCCCGGATATGTTCAGTGCCATTGCACCTATGTCTGCCCCTTGCGACATCAGGATGGTGGCTGATATTGTTAAAAAACTGAATGCGGCAGGCAAACCGGCAACAGGTCTGGAATCAATTATGAGCACATTTGGTGTTGATCCTGTGATTGAAGACAAAGACGATATTTTTTATCTTCTTGAAAAAGTTTCAAAACTGCCTGCAGAACTGCAGCCGCGTATACGCTCAATGTGCGGCAAGCAGGACGAGCTTATCAGCATTTTCAAACAGAATGTAAAGCTGGACAATTTTGCACAGACCTTACCTCTGGCAGACTATAAATTCTGGAAATGGGACGGTGCCCACGAATATTCTTTCTGGGACAGAGCCATCCTTCACGCAATCGCTTTCTTCCTTGAAAATGATTACGATGAAAAGGAAATTCAGAAATGGAGATGTGAAAGAGAGTGAACAAACCATTGGCGGCGGCACTGCGCCCTGTAACCCTTGATGATGTATGCGGCCAGCAGCACCTTCTCAGTGAAGATGCTGTGTTCCGCCGTGCCATAGAAAACGGTGCAATACAGAATATGATATTCTATGGTCCTTCCGGTGTGGGCAAAACCACAGTTGCCAGCATCATTGCCCGTATGGCAGACAAAAAGCTGTTCAAACTGAACGGCACGCAGTCTTCCACAGCGGATATCAAGGAAATTATTGCACAGGTAAATACAATTGGTTCAGAAAACGGAATACTGCTTTATCTGGATGAAATTCAGTATCTGAACAAAAAACAGCAGCAGTCACTGCTGGAAGTGCTGGAAGACGGCAGTGTCACACTTATTGCATCCACCACAGAAAACCCATATTTTGCGATTTTCAATGCTATACTTTCACGCAGCACTATTTTTGAATTCAAACCGCTTCAGCCTGCAGACATCCGCCTTGGCATTACAAAGGCTGTTGCGAAGTACAACAGGGAAAACGGCGAAAATATCTCACTTACAGAAAAGGCGGCTGACGTGCTGGCCTTTGGATGTGGCGGCGATATGCGCAAAGCTTTCAATGCCCTTGAACTGCTGATTGCTGCAGCGGGCTTTGCAGAAGGGGAAAAGGTCATTGATGAAGCCATGGCAAAGCAGGTAAGCCAGAGAAGCGCAAACCGTTTTGACAATTCCGGGGATGAGCATTACAACCTGCTGTCAGCCCTGCAGAAATCTGTCCGCGGCTCTGACGAAAATGCGGCCCTGCACTATCTTGCCAGACTGCTGGATGCAGACGGTATGCTGCCGGCAATACGCCGTATACTTGTTATGGCCTGTGAAGATATAGGTCTTGCATATCCACAGGCGATTTCAGCAGTAAAAGCCTGCTGTGATATTGCCCTGCAGGTTGGTATGCCGGAAGCCAGAATCCCGCTGGCTGACGCGGTTATACTTCTTGCCACAGCGCCAAAAAGCAACAGCGGCGAATCAGCCATTGATGCTGCATCATCTGTTGTAAAACGCGGCGGCTTCGGCGATGTGCCATCTCACCTGCGTGATTCCCACAACCCTACCCATGAAACAGGATATAAATACCCGCATGCTTTCCCTAATCACTGGGTGCGCCAGCAGTATCTGCCGGATGAAATCAAAGACCATATCTATTATCAGTACGGGGAAAACCGCACAGAACAGGCTGCCAAAGCCTATTGGGAAAAAATTAAAAAATAAGATAAATTGTCATTCCTGGCAGTAAAAATGCCACGGAATGGCATTTTTTTCGTTGCGTTGAACTAATTAATACCATTTTAACTTGATAATATGATTTCAATAAGGTATAATATGATTTATTATAATGCATAATTGCGTCAAATAATAACAAAATTTGATTTAATAAGGAGTTGGTACTTTAATGGACGCGGACAGTTTATTGCTGTTTATATTTTTTCTTTTATGCTCTGCCTACTGCGCCAGTGCAGAAACTGCTTACACAGCTGTAAGCAGGGTTCGCCTGCGTACAATGGCTGACAAAGGTAACAGAAAGGCCAAAAAGGCTCTCTGGGTATGTGACCGCTTTGACAAGACACTTACAACAGTGCTTATCGGCAACAACATATTCCACGCCAGCTGTGCATCTCTGTCCACCTTGCTGGTTATGAAACAATTTTCCAGCGAATATGTAGTTTACGGCACATTGCTGACTACAATTATCGTATATCTTTTTGCCGAAATGCTGCCAAAAAGCATTGCCAAGGTACGCAGTGAAGAAATTGTACTGCTGTATTCCGGCAGTATGGCGCTTTTTGTGAAAATTCTCACACCTGTTTCATTCCTGTTTTCAGGTATTTCAGCTATTATTTCCCGCCTGTTTGCTTCTGAAGCAAAAGAAGGCACAGTTACAGAGGAAGACCTGCTGACAATTATTGAAACCATTGAAGATGAAGGGGTTCTGGAACCGGAAAAACAGGAACTTATCAATTCAGCTATTGAATTTGCATCAAAAGTGGCAGAAGATATTATGATTCCTATAGAAGAAATGGTGTCTGTTTCCAGTACAACCCCTATAGATGAACTGGCAGCCTTCCTTAAAACAAGCCCGTATTCCCGCGTGCCTGTCTATGAAGGCAGCGAAGACAATATTGTGGGCATTCTGCCTGTTACTGTGTTTTTAAGCAAATACGCAATGAAAGCACCTGTTTCCATCAGAAAACTGCTGATGAAACCTTATGTTTTTGACAGAAACACAGAAATTACAGAATTGCTGTCCCGTATGCGTCTGAACAAACTGCATATGGTATTTATCTGTGATGAAAACCGCAAAAAGCTGGGTATCATCACAATGGAAGATATTCTTGAAGAGCTGGTTGGCGACATCCAGGACGAAAGCGACACAGGCGAAGGCCTGCAGCTGATGTAAGGAGGTGCCCGGTATGTTACAGAATATTTTACCTTATATAGCTATTGTATTTTGCCTTATGGGCTCGGCATTTTTCTCCGGTTCAGAAATTGCATACACATCCCTTAACAAACTGAGAATGAAGGAAGAGGCAGAAGGCCTGTCCGGCGCAGAAAAAGTGATGAGATATATCTACAATCATTACGACCGCGCCCTGTCCACAATTCTCATAGGCAACAACCTTGTAAACATTGCGGCAACTTCCATTGCCACAGTTATAGCCGTTAATCTGGCAGTCTCCATGGAAGGCAAGCTGACAGAGGATATGGCATCCACAATCACCACATTTGTGATGACTGTACTTATTCTGATTTTTGGTGAAATCACACCTAAAATTGTGGCACGCCGCATCAGCGAACCTTTTGCAAAAGCGGCTGCATTCCCGATCAGACTGCTGATGATTGTTTTCTTCCCGCTGGTATGGCTTACAACAGCCATTGTAGACGGCCTCAGCTTCCTGTGGCGCAAAAGTGATGAAGAAGATGTTACCATCACAGAAGAAGAATTTGAAAACATCCTTGATACTGTTGAAGATGAAGGTGTTATTGACGAAACACAGACAGACCTTCTGCAGTCTGCCCTTGAATTTACAGACCTTGAAGCGGCTGATATCCTTACACCGCGTATCGATGTAATCGGTTTTGAAATCAACGACAGTATGGAATATATACTGAACACCATCAGTGAAACACAGTTCTCACGTTTCCCTGTATATGACAGGACAATTGACCATATTATCGGTGTGCTGATTGTAAAACATCTGCTGAAAGAACTGATGGATGACGAAAATGTGCAGCTGAAAAGCCTGCTGCTGGAACCTATATATATTCCAAAAACAATGAAGCTCCACTCCATTATGAACGAATTCCGCCGCAGCCAGACACATATGGCTGTTGTAGCTGACGAATATGGCGGCACAATGGGTATCGTTACAATGGAAGATGTTCTGGAAGAACTGGTTGGTGAAATCTGGGACGAAAACGATGATATCGTAAACGACTGGCAGGAAATCACAGAAAACCGTTTTGAATGTTCCGGCGATATGAACCTGTCAGAACTGTTTGACAATCTTGACCTTGACGATGAAAAGCTGGAAAGTTCCTATTCCACAGCCGGTGGCTGGGCAACAGAGATTATCGGTGCAATGCCGGTGGAATTTGATGCCTTCGACTACGAAAATTACACAATTATTGTAAAGCACGTAGACGAAAATCACCGCATTTCCCGTCTGCTTATTCTCAAGCACAATTTTGCAACAGAAGATGAAGATTAACAACAAAGGCGATGTGTATATCACATCGCCTTTTGTCATATAAAAATGTCATGTTCTTCGCCGGGATAAAAAGTTAAAACCGAGCTGAATTCCACAGTTTGACTTTGTCTGTATTGTATGATGGATTTCTGTATTATAACACGTCAGTTGGATAAATCGGGATTTAGCGAATAGAAAGGGGTTCGGGGCTTTGCCCCGAATATAAATGGCGGAGTCTGCGGAGAGCAAAAATATTTCAATGGCTTTAGCAGGTTGAAATATTTTTGCGAAAATCGCGAAGAAATTTGTAGAGCGAGTGAGCGAAGCGAATTGGCGGTTTGCCGTGGAAGGCGGCTACGCCGCCGACCATGCGCAAATGGCCGCTACGGTGGAGCGCGGCCAAGCCAAGGGCGAATCGCAATCCACTGGCCTCGCAAGGACAAACTCGGCCTTTTGCCTGCGGCAAAACCATTCATGCAGCTACGCTGCCCCATGTTTTGGTTACTTTTGCGCCAAAAGTAACGCCAGCGCAGCGTCAAAGACTCTTCAATTCCGCAAAAGTAATAATTATATGCGAAATTATTGTTCTGTAAAACCTTGCAGAGCAAAGATTCTTTAGTCGCTTTGCTCCTGCAGAATTACATCCCCTGTTCTGTAACCCCGCTCACCATTTTATTGACAATCCCCCTTTTTTAGGTGTATCATAATACCATACCCCCCGGGGAGGGGGTGTCAAAGGAGCATAACATATGGTTGCAGACAAAAATAAAGTATTGAATATTTTAAAAACTGCCCGCGGCCAGCTGGACGCAGTTATAAAAATGGTGGAGGATGACAGATACTGCATCGACATCTCCCATCAGATTATGGCGGTGGACGGCCTGCTGAACAATGCCAACCGTCAGGTGCTTACAGCACATCTGAAACATTGTGTAAACAACGCAGAAACCGAATCTGACCGCAACGAAAAAGTGGACGAACTTGTTACACTTATGAGCAAAATTTTAAAATAATACATAAAACCAATCTTCCGGATTGCCTTCTTTGTCAACGGGAGGATGACTGCTTGCGGTGGAGGGATTGGAAAAATAAACATATGTAAAAAGTACTGCATATGTTTGAAAAGAGGTACAGAATGAAACAGAAATACGACATTACAGGCATGACCTGTTCCGCCTGTTCTTCCAGAGTAGAAAAAAGTGTTTCAAAACTGGAAGGCATCGGCACAGTCAGCGTAAACCTGCTGACAAACAGTATGCAGGTGGAGTATCCGGACGGCGCACTTACCGCAGAGCAGATTATCTCCTGTGTTGAAAAAGCCGGCTATGGTGCTTCCCTTGCAGACGGCGGCACACAGGCAAACACATCTTCTTCAAAACCAAGGGAAAATGTGGCAGAAAAACAGATTGCACAGATGAAGAAAAGGCTTATAACATCCTTTATCTTCTGGATTCCGCTGATGTATGTGTCAATGGGCAGTATGTACGGCGCACCACTGCCGGGCTGGCTGTCCGGCCACCGGAACGCCATCAGCTTTGCCCTGGTGCAGTTTCTGCTGTGTCTGCCTATTATGTATATAAACAGACATTATTATGAAAAGGGTTTCTCTACCCTTGCCCACGGCGCACCTAATATGGACAGCCTTATTGCAGTGGGTTCTTCAGCCGCCATACTTTACGGCCTGTTTGCCATCTTCCGTATGAGCTGGGGTATGGGCGCAGGTGATATGGCCCTTGTTGCAAAATACCATATGGACCTTTATTTTGAAGGCGGCGCCACTATCCTTACCCTTATCACTCTGGGCAAATTCCTTGAAGCCCGCAGTAAAGGCAAAACCAGTGAAGCCATTTCCCGCCTGCTGGACCTGGCACCAAAGACTGCCACAGTTGAACGTGACGGTGTGGAAATGGAAATTCCTGTTGAACAGGTGGTGGTTGGCGACATCATCCTTGTAAAACCGGGTATGAACATCCCGGTTGACGGCACAGTTATTGAAGGCGTGACCAGCGTTGACCAGGCCGCCATCACAGGTGAAAGCATTCCTGTCCACAAAGAAGTGGGAGACAGCGTTATCGGTGCCACAATCAACAAAACAGGTTTTATCAGAATACAGGCCACAAAAGTCGGGGACGATACCACCTTCTCACAGATTATCCGTCTGGTGGAAGAAGCTTCCGCCTCCAAAGCCCCTATTGCCAAAATGGCAGACAAAATCGCAGGCATCTTTGTTCCTGTGGTTATGGGCATTGCCCTTGTTACCTTCCTTGTATGGTACTTTGTACTTTCCGCAGGCTTTGAGTTTGCTCTCTCCTGCGCAATCACAGTTCTTGTTATCTCCTGCCCTTGCGCCCTGGGTCTTGCCACACCTGTTGCAATTATGGTGGGCACAGGCAAAGGCGCTGAAAACGGCATACTTATAAAATCCGGCGAAGCACTGGAAATCGCCCACAACGTAAACACAGTTGTACTGGACAAAACAGGCACAATCACACAGGGCCGCCCTGTTGTTACAGACGTGGTGGCTGTCAACACCACAGCGGCAGAATTTATCTCAATGGCTGCCGCCCTTGAAAGCAAATCAGAACATCCGCTGGCTATGGCAATTATGGAATATGCCGCTGAAATGGATATTGCCTATCCGCAGGTGGAAAATTTCACTTCCATTCCGGGCAAAGGCATCTTTGCACAGCACGGCGGTGCAGACTATATTGCAGGCAATGCCAGACTGCTGGCTGAAAACGGCGTGGATATGTCCCTTATCACAGACAGGGTAAACAGCCTTGCTGACAGCGGCAAAACACCTATGATGTTTGCCCGTGACGGTCAGCTGATGGGTATTATCGCAGTTGCAGACGTTGTGAAACCAACCAGCAAACAGGCCATTGAAAAGCTGACAGCTATGGGTGTGGATGTGATTATGCTGACTGGGGACAACGAAAGAACAGCAAAAGGCATTGCAAAAGACCTTAATCTTACACAGACCATTGCCGATGTTCTGCCACAGGACAAGGAAAAAGTGGTTTCACAGCTGCAGGCCGACGGCAAAATCGTTGCAATGGTTGGCGACGGTGTAAACGACGCCCCTGCCCTTGTGCGTGCAGACGTTGGTGTTGCCATCGGTGCAGGTACAGACGTGGCTGTGGAAAGTGCAGACATCGTTCTTATGAAAAACGACCTGCTGGACGTGGTTTCTGCTATCCGCCTTTCCAAAGCGGTTATCCGCAATATCCAGCAGAACCTGTTCTGGGCATTCTTCTACAACAGCTGCGGTATTCCGCTGGCGGCAGGTGTGTTCTGGCTGGCTTTCGGCTGGAAGCTGACCCCTACCTTCGGCGCAGCAGCAATGAGCTGTTCCAGCCTGTTTGTAGTTTCCAATGCTCTCCGTCTCCGCCTGTTCAAAGTGGACAAAGATGCCAATACACAGGCAGAAGCACAGGAAATCACAGTTAAAACCGAAGAAATCTCCCTGTCCCTGCCACAGGCAGTAAAAGCTGAAAAACCTGCAGCAAAAGAAGAAAAACCACAGGGCAACATCACCCTTATGATTGAAGGTATGATGTGCAACCACTGTGTGCGCCACGTAACAAATGCACTTAACAGCGTTGAAGGTGTGACAGACATCATCGTTGACCTTGAAGGCAACAAAGCCACAGTAAATTCAACTGCCGACAGGATTGACGCAATGAAAGCAGCAATCGAAGAAGCAGGCTATGAAGTAACCCAAGTTATCAATGCACTCCCCGTGCAGAAAGATATAAATGAAACAAAGGAGAACACCAAAATGATTCTGAAAATTGAAGGTATGATGTGCAAAAACTGCGTAAAACACGTTGACAAAGCTCTCAACGGCGTTGCAGGCGCAAGCGATGTAGCAGTAAGCCTTGAAGAAAAACAGGCCACAGTTACAGCTGCCCCTGAACTGGAAGCAGCACTGGTTGAAGCAGTTACAGAAGCAGGTTATGAAGTAGTGGAAGTAATTAAATAATTACCATCCTTTTAAAAGCAGAAAAGCACCCCGCGGGGTGCTTTTTTGTTTGTGTGTTTTTATATGGCTGGTCGATGATTAAACCGTAGGGGCGGGGTTCCATCCCCGCCTGTTGGTTTCTCACTCAACTGTAACTTTGTCATTCTGAACGAAGTGAAGAATCTTTGCCCTTCAAAAAACTGCACAGCAAAACTTTTGATTATAATTATAACTTTTATGTAAATAAAAAAATTTGACGCTGCGCTGGCGTTACTTTTGGCG
>JAFULT010000033.1 GCA_017483145.1 Oscillospiraceae bacterium
GCAATATGACCTTGTCTTTGAACAGGAAGTTGAATAAACAAAAACAGGGCTGAATTTCAGCCCTGTTTAATATTTTCAGCATTAAAGATTTTTTACATTCAATGCTCTGATTGCGTTGAGAACAGCCAGCACCATTACACCTACGTCAGAGAAGATGCCCAGCCACATATTGGCGATACCCACAGCACTGAGAATAAGGCACAGCACCTTGATGCCGATTGCAAAGTAAATGTTCTGGTAAACAATACCCACACATTTTTTTGCTATTCTGATAGCTTTTGCAATTTTCAGCGGGTCGTCATCCATCAGTACCACGTCTGCTGCTTCAATAGCGGCGTCTGAACCCATAGCACCCATTGCAATACCTATATCAGCACGGGACAGAACAGGTGCATCGTTGATGCCGTCACCTACAAACACCAGCTTTTCTTTTTCCGGTTTTGCGGCCAGCAGTTCTTCCACCTTGTCCACCTTGTCGCCCGGCAGAAGCTGGCTGTAAACAGTGTCAATTTTCAGATCTTCTGCCACCTTGTCTGCAACAGCCTTGTTGTCGCCTGTCAGCATAACAGTCTTTTTCACACCGATTGCTTTCAGTGCGGCGATAGCGGCCTTGGATGTTGGCTTCATAATGTCGGAAATCAGTATGTGACCTGCAAATCTGCCGTCCACAGCTATGTAAACCACAGTGCCAACAGCGTCAGCGGCTGTGTATTCAATGCCGTATTTTGCCATCAGCTTGTCATTGCCTGCCAGCACCTGTGCGCCGTCAACCTGTGCTACCACACCATGACCGCCGATTTCCTGCACTTCGCCCAGGCGGTTTTTGTCAATTTCCTTGCCGTATGCTTTCTGCAGACTCTTGGAGATAGGGTGTGTGGAATAGCTTTCTGCCAGAGCGGCAATTTCAATCAGTCTGTCGTTTTCTATTGACACCCCGTTGATGTCAGCCACTTCAAAAACACCCTGTGTCATTGTGCCTGTTTTGTCAAACACAACAGTTTTTGTGTATGCCAGTGCTTCCAGATAGTTGGAACCTTTTACCAGTACGCCTGCGCTGCTGGCGCCGCCGATACCTGCAAAGAAGGACAGCGGAATACTGATAACCAGTGCACAAGGGCAGGAGATAACCAGGAATGTGAGAGCTCTGTATATCCATTCACCCCAGTTTGCAGGATTGCCTGTAAACATCAGCACAACAGGTGGAATAATTGCCAGTGCAAGGGCACTGTAACATACAATTGGTGTATAGTAATATGCAAAACGGGAAATAAAGTTTTCACTGCGGCTTTTTCTGCTGGATGCATTTTCAACCATATCCAGAATTTTGCTTACTGTTGATTCGCCGAATTCCTTTGTGGTTCTGATACGCAGCAGACCTGTCATATTGATACAGCCGGAGATGATTTCGTCTCCTTCTTCCACATCACGCGGCAGGCTTTCGCCTGTCAGTGCCGCTGTGTTGAGAGTGGATGCACCTTCAACGATAATGCCGTCGATAGGCACTTTTTCGCCAGGCTGCACCACAATAACTGTGCCCACAGCCACTTCATCAGGGTCAACCTGTTCAAGATTGCCGTTTTCATCTTCAATGTTGGCATAGTCAGGGCGGATATCCATCAGCCGGCTGATGTTTCTGCGGCTTTTGCCCACAGCATAGCTCTGGAACCATTCGCCAATCTGGAAGAACAGCATAACCGCAACACCTTCTGTATATTCTCCCAGCAATATTGCGCCCACAGTGGCAACTGCCATCAGAAAGCTTTCATCAAACATCTGTTTGTTTTTAACACCCAGAAATGCCTTGCGCAGAATATCGTGGCCTATTACAAAATAAGGCACCATATACAGCGCAAATTTAAGTATGCCTGTAACAGGCAGAAATGCCAGTACTATCATCAGGGCACTGGCTATAAGGATGCGTTTCAGCATCTTTTTTTGCTTTTTAGTCATAATTTCCCCTCGGATATGTTTATTTACAGACAAAGCGTGCCAAAAAGACACGCTTTGGTTTATTCTGTTATGTAAATATTAGAAGTAGATTTCGCAGTCATCTTCAACTTTTTTGCAGTTTTCCAGAACTACCGGCATAACAGCTTTTGGGTCTGCGCCTTCTTCAAATTCAACTTCCATTTTCTGTGTCATAAAGTTTACAACAGCAGCTTTAACGCCTTCTGTAGCGTTTGTTGTGTTTTCCATTTTTCTTGCGCAGTTTGCACAGTCAACTTCGATTTTGTAAGTTTTTTTCATGATAATACCTCTCCCGGATTTTTGAACGATATTTGTATATTTGAACACTTGTTCAACTATTTGATTACATTATATTCTTTTACAGTATAAATGTCAACACTATCCGATAAAAAAATATTATAATTGAATATTTGTTCAAATATTGATTTTTGAACAAATATTTATGTTTGACAAATATAAATATAGGGTTATAATTATTTATAGTAAAACAATGGGGGGATAATCATGGCAGAAAATGTTGATATCAGAAAAATACAGGAATCTATGCCAAGCTTCAATGCAATCGGCGCACTGTCTGATTTTTTCAAGATAATGGGGGATTCCACACGCCTGCAGATAATACTGTCATTGCAGAACGGGGAACTGTGCGTTACAGATATTGCCGCCTGTCTTGATATGTCCATTTCGTCTGTTTCCCACCAGCTGAAAAGCCTGCGCCTGTCCCGTATTGTAAAACAGCGCAAGGAAGGCAGAACGGTGTATTATTCACTGGATGATGACCATGTGCGGGATATACTGGCCACTTCCCTTGAACACGTACATCACGTTATTTAGTAATATTTTATAAACACACAGCCGCTTTATGCGGCTTTTTTGTTTTGTTTAAGAATTGAGAAAAAAGGCGGAAAGTGGTAAACTGTATAAGTTCTTAAATAAACAATTATATAATTTATATAGAAAGGGCAATTGTTATGGCTAATGTAAAATCAGCAGACAAAAGACTTCCATTACAGGCAGTCAACCATAGCAGTGGGCTTATCATTACAGGAATCTCAAATATTTCCTTGCACTTGCAAAGGAAAACATAACCACCAGTTCCTTCTGTTATCCAAAGATTATCTTTTTTTACGTGGGTAAAAGAATCAGAAAGGCGGCAGGTGGAAATTCCTGTGATTTATACATAATATGTTTTTACAAATAATCTTGTTGCATATTGATTAATGTGATATAATTATTAAGTTCGCGATAAAAAGTTTTATTGAGTTGTTATGAAAGGAAATTAAAATGGCTGATACAAAGAAAAAAGGCTTTCACTACGGTTGGGTAATCGTATTCGTTGGCTTTCTTGCAATGTGGTTTATCACATGTATATTTTCATCTGCAGCAGGTATGATGGTTAACCCTGTTACAGAAGAACTGGGTATTTCCCGCAGCCGGTTTACAATGGCATCCACAGCCTGTTCAATTGCAGGTATGATTATGTCCACATCAATCGGTAAAGTTTTTGCTAAATTTTCAGTAAAGAAAACAATGCTGGCAGGTTCTGCACTGTTTGCAGCATGTTATGCAGCATACGGTCTGGCACCAAACATCTATGTTTTCTACGTAATCGGTTTTATCTCCGGTTTTGCTATGATTATGTCTTCCATGGTTGCCATCTCCACACTGCTGGCAAGATGGTTTGATGAAAAACGCGGTCTGGCAGTTGCCCTGGCATCCACAGGTTCCGGTGTAGGCGGTGTTGTTATGAACCCTGTTATCGGTGCCCTGGTTACATCCATCGGCTGGAGAAAAACATATTTTGCACTGGGTGCAATGATTGCTGTTGTTATGATTCCTGCAGTTCTGTTCCTTGTAAGAGAAACACCACAGGAAATGGGTCTGGAACCATATGGCAAAAAAGAAACAGCAGACGGTGCAGCAGTACCGGAAGCTACAGGCTACACAGCAGCAGAAGCAAGAAAAACACCTATGTACTGGTTCTGGGTACCTGTGGTACTTATCGTTTCTGCCACATGTAACACAATTATGCAGCACACAGTTGCATATGCTACAGATATGGGCTTTGAATATGGCGCAGCAGCAGGTATTGCATCTGTTCTCACAGCAGGTCTGGCTATCTGGAAGCTGGTTATGGGTCAGCTGTATGACTCCATCGGCAGCCGCAAAGCAGCCACACTGTCACTGTCTGTATACACACTGGTGCTTATACTTTACGCTATCTCCAGCAAGGAAATGGCATTTATCTACTACATCGGCACAGCGCTGTTCGGTATGGGCGGCTCCTTTGCCACAATTGCATACTCTGTTGTGGTACAGGACGTATTCGGCAAAAAAGACTTTGCTGCAATCTATGGCGGCATCAACGTGTTTGCATCAGTTGGCGGCGCCATCGGCAGTCCGGTTGTAGCAGCAGTATTTGATACTCTGGGTACATACCAACCTGCATGGGTTGTACTGGCAGCAATTATGTTTGTAAACGTAATTCTTGTAAACCTGATGTTCAATGCAAAGAATAAATACGAAAGCAAAAATGCTTAAACACAAATAACGCTGTTAAATATAAAGACAGGGGATTTCTCTGTCTTTTGTTATAATTATGTTAAATTTTTTCAAAATTTACCGAATTTTCATATTTATGGAATATAATCACACACATATATAATCAAACATGTGGAGAACAGATTATGAAAAACAAACATCTTTCCTCTGCACAGGTAATACTTATCAGCTTTGCAGGTCTGATACTTGTGGGAACAATACTGCTTATGCTGCCAATATCGTCCCAAAAGGGACAAATTACACCGTTTATAGATGCCTTGTTCACTGCCACCAGCGCATCCTGTGTTACAGGGCTGGTTGTATACGATACAGCAACATACTGGTCATCTTTCGGACAGTTTGTGATTTTGCTGCTTATACAGATTGGCGGTCTTGGTGTGGTAACGATGGCTGTGGCCGTGGCTATGGCAGCGGGCAGGCGAATAGGCCTGTCAATGAGACAGACAATGCAGGACGCAATCTCTGCCACACAGGTGGGCGGTATTGTGCGCATGACAGGGTTTATACTGAAAAGCTGTTTTATAATTGAAACAGCGGGGGCAATAGCCCTTTCCTTTGTGTTTGTACCCCAGTATGACCTGCCGAAAGGCCTGTGGTACTCACTGTTCCATTCTGTTTCAGCCTTCTGCAACGCAGGTTTTGACCTGATGGGTATAAATTCACAGTTCTCGTCCCTTACGGCATTTACAGGTAACGGCATTGTTAATTTTACTGCTATGGCCCTTATACTTACAGGCGGTCTTGGCTTTGCCACCTGGGCAGATTTTGCAACTTACAGGTTTAAATTTCACAGATACAGACTGCAGTCAAAAATTGCCCTGTCAGCATCTGTTATACTGATTGTCCTGCCGTTTTTCTATTTCTTCTGTTTAGAATTCAGCAGAGGTGTATGGACAGATATGACAATTACAGACAGAATATGGGCTTCGCTTTTCCGGGCGGTAACCCCAAGGACTGCAGGCTTCAACACGGTGGATATGACATTGTTTACAGAAGCCACCATAATGATAACCATACTGCTTATGCTTGTTGGCGGCAACTCCGGTTCCACAGCAGGCGGTATGAAAATTTCCACAGTTGCTGTGGCGTTTATGACTGCTGCTTCGGTGTTCCGCAGGCAGTCTGAACCATCTGTTTTCGGCAGACGAATAGGAGAAGACACCATAAAAAACGCAGCCACAATACTTATTATGTATATCAGCCTGTTTATTGGCGGTGCAATCACAATCAGTATTGTGGAAGGTCTGCCACTGCTGACCTGTATGTTCGAAACAGCTTCTGCCGTGGCCACAGTTGGTCTTACACTTGGCATTACGCCGCAGCTGTCTGCTTTTTCACACCTTATACTTATTGCCCTGATGTATCTTGGCAGGGTTGGCGGCCTGACCATAATCTTTGCCACAGTAAAAGGCATAGACAACGGCAACGCAAAATATCCTATGGAAAAACTGACAGTAGGTTAATAAAGGAGATTAAATATGAAATCAATACTGCTTATCGGCCTTGGCCGTTTCGGCCGACATATCGCCGTAAAATTAAACGAACTGGGTCACGAGGTTATGGCCGTTGACAACAACGAAGAAAAAGTCAATGAAATACTGCCGTTTGTTACCAACGCAATGATTGGTGACAGCACCAACGAAACTTTCCTGCGTTCCCTTGGTGTGGAAAACTATGACGTGTGCTATGTAGCCATAGGTGATAATTTCCAGAGTTCACTGGAAACCACATCCCTGCTGAAAGAACTGGGTGCCAGGCTGGTAATATCCCGTGCCACCCGTGATGTACACGAAAAATTCCTGCTGCGCAACGGTGCAGACCATGTTGTATATCCGGAAAAACAGATGGGTGTATGGTCGGCAATCACATACAGTTCAGAAAAGGTATTTGACTATATTGACCTTGGCGAAAACCATGTGATTATGGAAGTGGCTGTGCCGCCGGAATGGCTGGGCAAATCTGTGGTGGCACTTGATGTGCGCAAAAACCACCACATCAATATTCTTGCCATACGCAATGACGGCAGGCTGAATGTTACTATCACAGGTGACACTGTGCTTGAAAGCGACCAGACCCTGCTTGTCCTGGGTACAAATGAGAATATAATGAAATGTTTTAAAATATAGCACAAAGGGCGGCATCTGCCGCCTTTTAATTTGCAAAAAATCCGCCTGTGGGGTAATATAGGTATAAGAATAAAACCAAGAGGGAAAGTTATGAAAAAGATTATCCTTATTCCGGATTCTTTCAAAGGCACAATCACAGCGGGGCAGTTTTGCACAATTTCAGAAAAAGTGTTGAAAACATATTTCCCGGAATGTGAAGTCATTTCACTGCCACTGGCAGATGGCGGGGAAGGCACTACAGACTGTTTTCTGCAGATGAAAGGCTATCAGAAGGTGAATACCACAGCAATGAATGCATTTATGGAAGAAATACCTGTTTATTATGCGGTAAACGGAACAACGGCAGTTATGGAAATGGCTATGTGTGCATCTCTGCCAAGCGCAAAAGGCAGGGAAAATCCTGCCACCACCACTACTTACGGTGTGGGCCAGCTGGTACGCCACGCTGTGGAAAACGGGGCAAAAAAAGTGATACTTGGCCTTGGGGGCAGCTGCACCAATGATGCAGGCGCAGGTATGGCAGCGGCATTGGGGGTAAAATTCTTTGATGAAAAAGGGGAAGAATTTATTCCTACAGGACAGACACTGGACAGAATTGCTTCTTTTGACACTGCTGAAGCGGTTAAACTGCTGGCAGATGTTGAACTGCTGGCAATGTGCGATATAGACAACCCATTGTACGGCATAAACGGGGCTGCTTATATCTTTGCACCACAGAAAGGGGCAGATGCCCCAATGGTGGAAATGCTGGATAATAAATTACAGCACATTGCACACCTTGCAGAAAAACAGACAGGCATAAATTATTACGACCTTAAAGGCGCAGGCGCTGCCGGCGGTATGGGGTTTGGTGTGTGTGCTTTCCTTGGGGGCAGTCTGCAGCCCGGGGTAAATCTTATCCTTGACACCATAGATTTTGACACACAGATACAGGGGGCAGACCTGGTAATCACCGGGGAAGGCCGCATAGACAGCCAGTCCCTTTCCGGCAAGGCTGTTATAGGTATTTCCCGCAGGGCAAAAGAGAAAAATGTGCCGGTTATCGCTGTGGTTGGCAGTGCACAGGACGGTTACCAGGCCGGTTATGACCAGGGGCTGACCGCTGTGTTCACCACCAACACAGAGCCTGTGCCTTTTGAACAGGCGGCAAAAAATGCCCACAGGAATCTGGAACAGACGGTGGATAATATTGCCCGTCTTATCACAGCACTTGAAGGCTGATATTGTTTATGTTATTATAAACTTAATATAACCAATGAAAATATGGAGGTAATTATGACTGATCAGGAAATTCTGGCAAGAGTTGACCACACATTACTCAAAGCTGATGCAACAAAGGCAGATATCAGAAAAATCTGTGAAGAAGCAATGGAAAACAAAACAGCTTCCATCTGTATCAACCCGGGTTTTATCGAATATGCAGTGGGCATTATGGGAGATAAAATTCCTGTTTGTACAGTAATCGGCTTCCCTCTGGGCGCTATGACAACAGCGGCCAAAGTGTTTGAAGCAAAGGATGCCATTGAAAAAGGTGCACAGGAAGTTGATATGGTTATCAATATCAGCCGTGCAAAGGATGGCGATTTTGAATACATCACAGAAGAAATCAGACAGATTAAACAGGCTGTAGGCGACAAAGTGCTGAAAGTAATCATCGAAACCTGTCTGCTGACAGACGAAGAAAAAATTGCCCTGTGCCACTGTGTGACAGATGCGGGTGCAGACTATATCAAAACCAGCACAGGCTTCTCCACAGCAGGCGCCACATTCCACGATGTGGAACTGTTTGCAAAACATTGTGAAGGCAAATGCAAAATCAAAGCTGCCGGCGGCATCCGTTCCAGGGAAGATATGGAAAAATTTATCGCCCTTGGTGCAGACAGACTGGGCACATCTTCCGCCATCAAAATTCTCAAAGGCGAAGCAACAAAAAACAGTTATTGATTAAAATAATCATTACTTATATGACGGACAACAGGCACGGCAGGTAAAACCGCTGTGCCTGTTGTGATATTGGAATATATTATGATAATATGAAATCAGTTGGATAAATTTGAATTTGGCTAACAGAAAGGGGGTCGGGGAAAGAATTTCCCCGAATAATAATGGCGTAGTCTGCGGAGAGCAAAAATATTTCAAGGGCTTTAGCAGGTTGAAATATTTTTGCGAAAATCGCGAAGAAATTTGTCGAGCGAGTGAGCGAAGCGAATAAGGTTTCAAATTTCCGCGATTTGTAGCAGACGAAGCATTCCACAC
>JAFULT010000205.1 GCA_017483145.1 Oscillospiraceae bacterium
AAGTTGCGTATTGAAAAAGATATTACCCAGCAACAGCTGGCAGATAAACTGTTTGTAACACGTCAGACTGTTTCCAACTGGGAAAATGGTAAAATAATGCCTGATATAAATATGCTGATAAGCATTGCAGACACTACAGGAACTGACCTTGACGGCCTGCTGTATTCTGAAACAGTAATTGACAAAAAGACTGTGTTTGATTTTATATGTACAGTAACAGTGATTACACTGATACTGGCACTGATAATAGCGCGCAGAATAATATGGCACACTTTGCCAAGCTATTCTCCCACATGGTGGCAACAGGCATTTATGCTGCTGTATAATTCTGTACGCGGTGTGCTGATAAGACCGGTGCTTTTCTTTACTGTACCTGTGCTGACAATACAGATATTCAAACTGATGGGCAGATTTGCATCTTTCAAAGGTTTCAGATACAGAAAAATATTGGCAATTCTGATTGTACTGTTTATGGTGCTTACATTTTATAACTATCTGCCATATATGATTAAAACAGACCTGAAAAGATGTTTTCAGTTAAGCGAACCGATTTTATGGATGAATTATCCGTCATTTGACTGGCTGCTGCCATTGCCACAGTGGCTCAGCAGGCCATTGTATTATATATGCGACAATATGCGATGGGTGTATTCGCTGCTTGGAATGTTGTTTGAAATATCAAAACCGTATGGGATAACAGATAAAAACAAATAAAAAAGACGGAGTTTTCACTCCGTCTTTTGCTTTTTAATAACCCAGCTCTTCGTTTATCAGAATCACTTCGCAGTTTGTCATATTTGGCTTATAGCTGAAAACAAGGAAAGCTTTGCATATGCGGCCGGGGCTGTTGCAGTCATAGCATTTGTCGCCCTTTGCGGCACACGGTGTAGCCACACCGATTCTCTGTGCATTTTTAGGTGAAGCAATATTTCTTGCGCGCCACATAGCTTTTTCAAAATCCGGGGCAATTTTGTTTTTGCCCACCACAAGATAGATTTTTTCGTGTCCGTAAATTGTTTCAGCCACGCGGTTGCCGCTGCCGTCTATGTTTATGATTTCTCCTGTTTCGGCGATGCCGTTTACAGATGAAATGTACACAGCGGCATTTCTGGCGCCGTCATATGCCTGCCGTGATGTCTGGCCTTCTTTCAGCTGCCAGTGCCAGTAAACATCGTTGTTTTCTGACAGTTTTTCATACAGGCCCAGTTGCCTTGCTGTCATACTGCCGCCGATGCCCACGGTGGTGTTTTTTATATTTTCTGCCATATATTCTGCGGCAGATTCTGCTGTTTCAAATACTGAAACTGCATAGCCCTTTTTTATCAGGTTAGATTTGATAACTGAAAAATCCATATCTTTCTCCTATCGGGTGAAATACCTTTTCATAGTGTTCAGCACAGGGAAGATGGCAATGAAGATAACGGCAAATCTTACCAGCATATCTGTACACATAGCCAGCCAGAAAGGCAGCGGGTACATATTTATCATTGTGCTGGTTCTGGGGTCCAGCAGCCACAAATCGTTGGTGAACACTATTTCGTGGAAAAGAGTCCAGAAACTGTTAAAACCAACTGTAAAAGCAGCGGCAAAAATTACAATAAGTATAATTGCGATGGTTACGGCAACTTTATAACCCTGTACTGCACTTATAAAAAACCGTGCTTTCCCGTCTTTTATGAAAAGATATGCCAAAATTATCACTGCAAGAGCAAGGGATATATACATCACCTTTGCTGCAGTGGCGTACAGGTTTTTCACATCGACCATATGGCTGATTTCCCTTTCATCGAAAACCTGTTCTTCAATGCCGTATTTTGTAACTTCAAGGGACAGGTCATCGCGTCTGTCGTTCAGATAATCCAGCAGCATTGTGGTTGTTTTGTCCAGGTCTTCCATAGACATACCGGTATTCTTTTCAGCATTTACCTTTGCATATTGCTCTGTGTAAAAACTGTTTGTGTTTGCCACAGTGAAAACTGAAAACAGTATGCAGAACACCATTGTGCATATCATTGCAAAACTGTATAAAAATTTTTTCATAGCTTAAAACTGCAGACCGTCATATTCTGCCTGGATATCCTGCATCAGCTGTGGAATTTCCAGTCGCTGTGGACAGGCGTTCATACAGTTGCCGCAGGAGATGCAGTCACCCGGTTTAACTTCCAGTTTTTCCATTTCACGTCTGAAACCGAATTTGTTGCCGAACAGTTTATAATCATTGTACATTGCAAAGATTGCAGGAATATCCAGACCTGCAGGACAAGGCATGCAGTAAGCACATTTTGTGCAAGGTACTGTTTTGAATGCTTTGATTTCAGCCAGAACGCCGTCTATAACTTCTTTTGCTTTTTCATCCATTGGGATAGGTGCTTTTGCTGTGTTCACATTGTCAACCACATGGTCCATACAGCTCATGCCGGACAGTGTCACAGCCACGCCAGGAATATTGAACACATAGCTCAGTGCCAGTGCACTTGCTTTGTTTTCGCCGTATGCTGCATCAATTTTTTCAATGGCAGCAGGCACACATCTGGACAGGAAACCGCCTCTGATTGGTTCCATAACGATGATAGGCAGGTTTCTTTTGTTGCAGATGTTAATCAGCTGCTGTGCATCCCCTGTGGCCACATCATAGTAGTTCAGCTGCAGCTGTACAAAATCCCAGTCTGTATAGTCCAGAATGCCTTCCAGCTGGTCAGCAGAATCGTGGAATGAGAAACCAAGATTTTTGATTTTACCCAGTTTTTTCTGTTCAGTCAGATATTCAACAACCTTGAAATCCTTTGCTTTCTGCCAGCTGTCACGGTTCATGGAGTGGCACAGGTAGTTGTCAAAATATTCCACCTGGCATTTTTCCAGCTGTCTGTTGAAAACTGTTGCTGTCATTTCAGGGCTTTCCAGTTTGAAAACAGGCATTTTTGTTGCCAGGATAAAGCTTTCTCTCGGATATTTTTTCAGTGCCTGACCGATGAACAGTTCACTTTCTTCGTTGTGATAGTTCCATGCAGTATCAAAATAGTTTACGCCGTTTTCGTATGCATAGTCCACCATTTTCTGTGCGTGTTCATAGTCGATTTTGCCTTCCGGAGTCTGTGGCAGTCTCATACAGCCAAAACCCAGCAGGGAAGTAGATTTTTTCATCATTTTGTTCCTCCGTTATCCATATTTACTTATTTATATTTTAACATAACTGTCAAGATATGGCACGGATTGAT
>JAFULT010000206.1 GCA_017483145.1 Oscillospiraceae bacterium
AGGGCATATAATTACGCCTTTGTTTAACCACCTATTACAACATACAGATAATATGTCTTTCTTATAACGGGGAAACACCGGAGAGGCTTAATTGTTGCCGTTCAGCCTTCAGCTCAGAAGTGATATTCCCATTTCCGGTACTCTTGTGCGGCTTGCACCGGCCCGCACTCGCTGAAAATTTCCCATTGGAAAAGGTACTGTCTTCGTCACAGCCTTTGATAGTTGTTATAAAGTCAAGCCACCACGGACAGCACATGGCTTTGCCGTGACGCAATGCGTGTAAAAACAATGGCTTAACATAAAAATAATATAATATTTTCATATAAATGTCAATATCGGTTGAACAGTTGTTTTTGGCTATTGAACAGATGGTAATATGTTGATAAAATATATTTATAATAAAAATTACAGGTGATATTATGTTCAATAAAATTCTGCTTATCGGGGATATGGTTTCCGGCTGCAAGGTGGCACTGTCTGCCATGGAGCCTGTGCTTATGCACAGCAGACACCAGGTTTTCTGCCTGCCTACAGAAATCGTGTCCAACACTTTCGGCTACAAAAAAGTGGCACAGGTGTCCACAGGGGACTATGTGCCAAAGACAATAGATGCCTGGCAGCAGCTGGGGTTTGACTTTGACGCTGTGTATGTGGGATATATCACAGACAAAGCACAGGCACAGGCGGTTACAGAATACTGCAAAGCGCTGAAGGAAAAGGGCGTGAAGATTTTCCACGACCCTATTATGGGGGAAAACTGCCATCTGTACTACGGTATGGGAGACGAAGTGGCACAGCTGCACAGAAACATACTGCCGCTGACTGATTACACTTTCCCAAGCATGACAGAGGCGGCCTTTCTTACAGGCAGGGATTATACAATACCTGATATTACAGAAGAAGAAATTTACGCCATTATGGATGATTTGTCCGCAATGGGCGCAAAGAATATGGCCATTACCAGCTGTGTGGTGGACGGCAGGAATGTGATAGCAATTTATGACCATACCACAGGCAGGAAACTGCTGTATCCGTATGAAAGGCTGCCTGTGAAAATAGGCGGCACAGGTGATGTGTTCAGCGCAATGGTTGTTGCCGATGTGATGAACGGCATTGAATTTTCAGCCGCTGTACAGCGGACTGTAAACAGACTGCTGACACTTATCCGTCTTGATATGGACAAGGATGACAAACTGCGCGGGCTGAATCTGGAAAAACATCTGGAATAAAAAATACCCCTGACTATAGTCAGGGGTTTTGTACTATTCAGTTACAGTTTTTATCCAGCCTGCAATATTTTTGAATGGTGTAAGTTTGCCTGCTTTTTCATCCATATTACTGCTGCCAGAACCGTGAATCAGCACAACAGCAGGCACAGGTACAGAAAGGTTATCCGGCAAAGTAAGTACACCCTTCAGAGGGTATTTTGTGCCTTCACCAATCAGTATATTTTCTGCCAACATAAAATCGTCTCCGTTTTTATTTGAATTTTACAGCAGTACCGTAAGCCATTACTTCGGCTGCACCAGCCATAACAGATGCTGACGCATAGCGTATATTCACAATGGCATCTGCACCCAGTGATTCTGCTTCTTCCACCATACGTTTTGTCGCCAGCGCACGGGCTTCGTTCATCATTTCATTGTAACTTGTCAGTTCTCCGCCAACCAGAGTTTTGAATCCCCGGCCGATGTCCTTACCCAGATGTTTTGTCTGTATTGTACTGCCTTTTACAAGGCCCAGCATTTCCAGTTCCTTGCCTGCAATGTAATCAGTATTTACTAAGATCATCGTTTTCACCCTTTCTGATTTCTTTTATTCTTTCAATAAGTACGCAAACCATTGTAATTATCATAACCACAGGAATCGCAATAAAGACAAGCCTTGCCACTAATGGCATATCGTCTATCAGCGTGCCCATATAACCGTAAAAAACAAAGTACAGTATAAAAAGCACTGCTATAACTATTGGTGCTATATACGGATTTTTCTTCATTGTTGTCTCCTTATATTTAGATAATTATCTAAATATATTATATATTGTAATAAAAGCTTTGTCAACAAAAACAGTCTGTTTTCACAAACAGGCTGTTTTGTTTTTATGCAGTCAAAACGGGATTATTCACGGTTTGTTAACAAGTTTTAATATAAAATATTAATATTTCGATTTATGAAATATTCTTAATTTACATAAACACAAAGATTCAAACACAAAGATTTATTACAATAAAACCAAAGAACAGAAAGGGAGAAAATGCAGATGAAAAACGAACTTTATATGCAGGCCAGGGCGCTTATGGAAGAATTCGGCGAAAAGGCAAACCTTAAACCAGGGGATATTATGGTGGTGGGCTGTTCCACCAGCGAAATCATCGGCTCAAAAATAGGCACAAACTCCAGCCCGGAAACAGCTGAAACTGTTTTCCAGGCTATCTACAGCTACACACAGGAAAAAGGCGTATATCTTGCTGTGCAGTGCTGTGAACATCTGAACAGGGCAATTATTACAGAGCGTGATGCTGTGCCTTTTGCAGATACAGTAAATGTGGTGCCGCAGCCAAAGGCCGGCGGTTCTTTTGCCACACGGGCCTATGCAAATTTTAAAAATCCTGTGGCTGTGGAAGAAATCAAAGCTGACGCCGGCATAGATATCGGGCTTACACTTATCGGTATGCATCTGAAAAAGGTTGCCGTGCCTGTACGTTTGGAAAACAAAATGATTGGTCAGGCACTGGTGGTTGCTGCCCGCACACGCCCTAAATTTATCGGCGGGGCAAGGGCTGTATACAATCAGCAGTTATTATAAAATATTTAATGGGGATATATGACAATGGAAAAGAACTCAAACAGAAAACTGGTAATGGCATCGATGCTGGCGGCTTTGACCTGTATAGCCACAATGGTTATCAAAATACCCTCACCTCTCAACGGCTATATAAATCTTGGTGACTGTTTTGTGCTGCTGGCAGGCTGGATGCTGCCGGTTTCATACGGCTTTCTTGCTGCAGGCGTGGGCAGTGCACTGGCTGATATATTCAGCGGATATGTTGCATATGCACCTGCCACATTTATCATCAAAGGTCTTATGGCTGCTGTGGCATATTACGGCTTTGAAATTTCTGAAAAAAGCCTTTCTCCGCTGTCGGCCCGTGTAATAGGCGGTGTGGGGGCAGAACTGCTGATGGTTGCCGGTTATCTGGCATATGAAAGTATGCTGTACGGTTTTTCTGCATCCCTGGTAAATGTACTGCCAAACTGCATACAGGGGCTTGCAGGGCTGGTAATCGGCATAATACTGATAAAAGCAACAGAAAAAAGATGATGCAGATTGCCATCCGGTATGTTTTCCGGGTGGCAATTTCAGTGTGTGTATTTTTCCGGCCGGGTATCTGTGAACATATATTTTATATCCTGCCATATCTCCACAGCCTTGAACTTCAGACGGAAATGGTCTGTTTCTATAAATGTGTTGGCGGCATCATCTTCATATTCTCCGCCGGCGGCGCACAGACCGGGGTACAGCACACACCACCAGTTTCTGCCTTCTGCATCTCCCAGACGGATGGTAAGTGCGGTGTATTCTCCCCGTGGCATGGTAAAGCCGTCATAGCGGGTGGTGTCAAAATAAAACTGTTCTATGGTGCAGCGGCTGGTGTAGCCTGCCTGCAGTTTGTGCAGGGTGTTGTCTGTGACCTGCTGTATATATTCCAGATTTTCCTGTGTGGCGGCAACAGCATCATCAAAATTCTCTGCATCAAAATAAATTGACTGCCGCAGACGGCTTACAGCATCTTTCACCTGCATTTTTATGTTCTGGCTGCGGGGGCTGTCATCCCGGGCAATTATATGCAGGCGCAGTGTGCTGTTTCTTATACCGGATGCCTGCAGGTTTATATCCCCCAAAAAAGACACCGCCAGCGCCAGCAGCAGCCCGCCGATTATGCTGATTTCGCATTTTTTCATAAAAAAACTCCTTTTGTAGGTATGTGTGTTTGTAATATTGGTAAAATTTTCAAATTTATACAGAAAATTATTGCAATTTTGCCGCCGGTATGATATTTTTATCTCGGATGAAAAATGCCGGAATTCCTTTAAATATAAAGGAAAATTTGTATTGACATACCGCTGTCGGTGTGATATAATACTATTCGCAATAAAGTAGCAACAGCATGTGCTCACCTTGTCCTGCAAGTAAGCGGGCGGGTCAATATTCAAAGTTAAGGGGTCGGTGGGCCCTGGAAAACTATGTTTATTTGGCACGGGCTGTATGCTCGTGCTTTTTCAATTTGCTTATAAAAAAATGGAGGTGCTTTATCATTAGTACAAAAAAAGAAAAAGAACTTGAAATCAATGAAGAAATCAGAGACAAAGAAATAAGAGTTATCGGCCGGGACGGCAGCCAGCTTGGCGTTATGTCTTCCTCAGCAGCTCTCAAACTTGCAGAAGAAGCAAACCTTGACCTTGTTAAGATTGCTCCTACAGCAAATCCGCCTGTTTGCCGCATTATGGACTACGGTAAATACCGTTTTGAACAGGCAAAGAAGGCAAAAGAAAACAAAAAGAACCAGAAAGTTGTTGAAACTAAAGAGGTTCGTCTGTCACTGAACATTGACACCAACGACTTTAACACAAAAGTAAATCAGGCAAACAAGTTCCTTAAAAACGGTGATAAAGTAAAAGCAAGCATCCGTTTCAGAGGCCGTGAAATGGCTCATTCAAAAGCAGGTCTTGACGTTATGGCCCGTTTTGGTGAAGCTGTTGAAGGCGGCGTTATAGAAAAACAAGCAAAGCTCGAAGGCAGAAGCATGCAGATGGTTATTGCCCCAGCACCTAAAAAATAAACAGGAGGATTATATCCAATGAAGTACAAAATTAAAACACACACAGGCGCAAAAA
>JAFULT010000034.1 GCA_017483145.1 Oscillospiraceae bacterium
CCTATGCCCAGGACATATGTGTGAATGTTGAGCCCATCATCTGTAAGCCTTTTATGTATTCTTGCCAGCTTATCAAAGCCTTTTGTGGGCACTATTTTGCCTACGCCACACAGGCAGATACAGTCTTTCTGATAAAACTCATCTTCCACAGGCTCGTCCTTTTGCCGTAAAATCCGGTCTGTTTCGTTGGTGTTGTAGAGAACATCAATATTGGATATTAATGGGTACAACTGTACAAAATCGTTTTTTACAGATTCAGAAACACAGATAGTTTTATCAAATTTATAGTAACAGTTTTCCGATTCTTTATATGAGCGGAAAGAACGTGCCGCCCTTTCTTTTGTATGCTGTTCCACATGTATCCAGGAAACCAGCTTTGTGTCTTCATATGGGCATCCGCTGATAATGCGGGCAGAAGGGCCTTCCAGATAAGATATTTCTATATCATATTTTTCTTTGACAAACAGTTTGTGCAATTGCTGTGGAGAAAGCAGTTTCATAATATGACTGTTACCCGGAAACGGACGCAGGAAAACTGTCTGATAGTGGATATGAGGTTTTAAAAACTGCTCATTTACACCGCCACCAAACAACGCCATAACTGTAATATCAAATTTTTCTGTGTCCATATTGTTGACCAGGTTTACCAGCACTTTTTCAGCACCGCCCTGACCAAGGTCATGGATTAAGAATAGTAGTTTTTTCATTTTAATTTAATGTTTTATTTAACTTTTAATTTAATATACAAAGATAATGCTATACCAAATGGCAAAGCCAAAAAAGTTGTTACTCTATGTGGAGATTCCTTCCACGCCCTTGATATATCTCCAGCCAAAAGACAACTGGAAACAAGATGTATGGAATGTCTTAATCTAAATTTAAAAGATGTATCTGGAAAGCTCAAGTACAACTTTCTGATTTCTGCAAAGCTGTTGGGACTGTTAAAATACTGTTTAATCATAGAATTTGTCATACCATCTGGCTGATATTCTACATATCTCAGGTTTTCATTAAGCACAAGGAAATCATAATCTTGGCTAATTTGTAGATGCATATAGTGGGGATTGAAATTTTTTTCTCCCGGGAATACTTTCATCGGTGCGTATTTTTTATACAGTTCTGTACGCACGACATTGGTTCTGTCGCCATTGTTTATTTTGTATTTACCTGTAAGTAAATCAATAAGATTAACACTTTTCTGTTCAGGAAGCAAATCCCCTATTACACTACCGTCTGTATAATAGTCCAATCCTACTATTCCAGCATATGAATCAGAACCATTTTCTGCCCAAAAATATAATACTTTTTCCACAGCATCATCCGGAATATAATCATCTGAATCTATACACATACATAATTCTGTTTCAATATGAGAAATAGCTTCATTATAAGCAGTATGTAAGCCACCATTTTCTTTATAGTAATATTCTATTTTGAAGCTATCTTCATTTTCTATCCATTTATTTACCAAAATATCCGTTCCATCTGTTGAACCATCATCAATAATCATCCAGATAAAATTTTTATTGGTTTGCCTTTTCATACTATCATAACATCTAGGCAACAAATCAGCTCTATTGTAAGCTGGTGTAAATATAGTCAAAGGTAACATTTTTTCTCCATATAAAACTATTTGATTCTATAAAGAAAGCGCACTATTCTGCATACATTTTTATACCCTATTATTTTTACAGCATAATATAATGCTGTAAGTTTTTTATTGTTATTATGGTATGACAATATGCTTTTATATTTGTCAAGCCTATTAATACACTCTTGCTGCCAATTTTCTGCCTGTGCCTGTACAATAAAATATGTTCCATATTGAAATGCAGCATATTTTGATAAAGCATTTTTTTCGTATGCATCCGTATTTATAGCTAAAGTAATGCAGGTAATAATATGTTTACATAAATCCTGGCATTTTTTGTCATTAATTGTATGTGAAATAGAATTATTTCTCTGTCTGTAACAATAAAAATCCAGTGGTATGAAATCCATCGTATCTGCGATAATTCAAAGACGTGCGCTCCATTCCACATCTTCTGAATATACTCCTTTTTCAAAACTTAAACCTTTTGAAAACAATTCCCTTTTAATCATTTTTGTACATGCAGAAGAAATATATAAGTTGTTTTCTGTAATATAATTAAACTGTTCTTCTCTATGCACATACTCTAACGGCATATCAAACACATTTTCAAAATACGGGGATTTTTCGTCTGTAGCGTCGTTATATTTTTTGAATGATAAATTAAGAACATCAGCTTTTGTAAGTTTTATTCTATAAATCATTTTTTTAATATCATCTTTATCATCCCAATAGTCGTCTCCATCAAGAAATAAGATATACTCTCCAGTCGCATATTCAACACCTTTATTTCTTGCATCCGATAATCCACCATTTTCCTTATGAACAGCAATTACATTAGCATATTTTTCAGCATATCTGTCACAAATATCCGGACAACTATCCGGTGAACCGTCATTCACCAGAATAATTTCTATGTCATCATAACTTTGATTTAAAACACTATCCACACATTGCGAAAGATAATTCTCAACACAGTATACTGGGATTATAACACTAACTTTCATTTTAATAATCTTTCTATAAAATAGTCCATGTAATATGCATCTGATAATAATAAAACAACACATACGCCACTATAGCTGCCATTTTAACTATGCGGGCGGATTGTTTTGTGAAAATATGGTCTATCTGCCATGGCAGCAGGATATAGTTGTACAGTGATGCATAAATAGGCAAACGGCCCATAAAGATACCGCTGGTAACCATAGAAACTATGTACAGACCTGTTGACACAATAGACATATTTGTGCAGAAGTTTATAACAGGGTCGTTTACCATTCTTATCTGTTTAAGTCCTATAAGTGAAATAACTGTAGGCACGGAATAAACCAGAACTCTGATAAAGTTTGTGCCGTCGTCCCCCCACATTTTCCAGTCTGTAACCATATTGGCGTACTGGGTTTCCTGCATAATAATATCAAGGATTGTAGTAAATTCATCTACATATGCCACTGCTATAAGTGTAGCGATAAGGAAAAAGATAGACCTTTTGTTCCACGCCCTGCCCTGTGCAATAAGTGCAACAGGTATCATAAGCAATGCTGACTGATGCATTGTGGATGCAAGCAGGATAACCAGAATCAGCTTGCCCCATTTTTTCTCAAGCATCAATGTAGTGGCAGCGAAAATAATTGTAACTGCCATAAACTGGCGCATACCGTTGAACATCCAGGACACATAGTCTGTGGATGCTATAAACAGAAAAACTGAAAACAGGTAGTTTGTGGAATATTTTCTGTAGACATAAACCAGAACAAGCCCCTGGAACAGTGCAATAATGAAAAAGTAAAAAATATCATTGTTACCGATTATGCACTTGATAAGGCTGCCCAGAACAGTAAATCCTTTGTCTTTGGTTACTTCCGGCAGGTGTTTTATAATGCCGGAAATTGTGTCCGGCAGGTCTGCAAATGCACGTCTGTAGGCATAGCTGTCTGCAATATCGCCTCTGAAAGTTGCCATTATAATTACAGGCATAAATGCAAACACGGCAAACAGCGGTGATATTCTGTATTCTTTTCTGCCTTGTATGTATACCGGGCTGTAGCTCACATTGGCAAGGGCCTTTACAAAAAACATAGCCAGTATCCATATCAGAATTAAAATATATTGTGACATAAATTCTCCTGATTTAAGGATTAATTAAGTTATTATCTTTATATCTGCGATATCAATTCATACTATATCAGCATATAATTATACCACAAACAAACAGCTTATTCTACATATTTGTACAATTTTATCAGCATAATATAAAAGCAAAAGGAGCCATTTGCAATTGCTCCTTTTGTTTATTTTATAACTTTATACTCTTTAAGCAAATCCACCCTGCTGCTGCCCAGCTTTACTGCCTGCAGGGATGAGTTGTCCTTTGTGGTTTTGGTTTCTTTTAAATAAGTCAGACCGCGGCTGGCCCAGGCTTTTGGCAGAAGGTATGGTTTTTTCTGCAGGTATGGGTATCTGCCCTGCAGTTTTTCTGCTGACGGGAACAGGGTTCCTTTCAGGGATTTGGTGGCCTTTTTGCCCTGTTTGTCTACCGCCACAGCTTCCAGTGTCATAGTGCTGCTGTGTTTGCGGCTCATTGTTGAACCGCCGAACACACCGGCAGAAAGCAGGTCTGTCAGCATATTGGTTTCATCCACAGCCTTTTCGCTAAAATACTGTGGATAGCAGGCTTTCTGTTTATCAAAAACAAGGTTTTTTTCCCCTATTTCAAACAAAGTGGCGGCAAAAGTCTGCGCATTTATTTCTGTACAGTTGGTGTACACTCTGTCCCAGTCAATATGTGAGCCATATATATTGGCATACATTACTATGTCGCACACCTGTCTGATGCCGAAACCGCTGTGTATAAAATGCTTGAAGGCGTGGCAGATAAGGTAAAACATATGGTCTGTGTGTGATAAAGTGAGTATGCCATCTGATTCTGTTGCATTTTCAAAAGCATCAGCAAAAAAACTGTTCCAGTCTCCATATGCATCTGACTGAGGCGGAAAAAGGCTTTTATGCAGTTCTATATACAATGCCCCGTCCTTTTTGCGGAAAGGTATTTCATATTCTTCTGCAAATTTTTCAGCAGGCACATCTGTATTCAGACTGAATTCCGCAAATATTTTTCTGCAGGCTTCAAACTGGTGGGCAGGAATAAGCAGGTCTTCATCTGTGGAAAGACGCAGGTCCGGATGTGGGTAAAGACCGCGACAGATAAGCCCTTTTACCACCAATGGTGTACAGCCCGCCTGTCTCAATCTGTTGTAAACCTGAATAAACTCTGCTGTTTTCATTGTCTGCAGCATTGCAAGCTGGCGCACCTGCCTGCGCAACACAGCGGAATCAGGAATATTGCTGTAACTGTAAACCGCATTGTAGACCAGTGGTAATATGTTATGGGCTTTTGCAAGAGACAAAATTTCTTTCCAGTCTTCTGATGAAAGTTCATCATATCCTGTAGCCTGCCTGCCCTGCAATGCCTGTTTCAATATATCTAAAAAAATAATGTAAATCCTGTTCATCAAAATTCTCCGTAAAGCGGTTGTTTGCTTTATTATAGCAGAATTATTTATATTTGACCATAAAAAATCCCTTTGCCTGTAAGACAAAGGGAATAATTCTTAATCGATGACCTGCAGTTCTTTCAGCTTGCCAAGAAATTCTGCTGTGTCAGCTGCAGCCTGTTCTTTTGTCACTTCGTATTCTTCCAGAATTTTTTCCACAATCTGCTGTGCATTTTCTGCAGACGGAAGAATATCCCAGATAAAGGTTGCCAGTTCGTTGAGAACAAACAGGCCGTTGGAATCGTAAACTGTTTTGCCTACAGGCACAAGGATTGTGTCCCCTGCAATATCTCGTTTAATCAACTGTTTTTTAATTTTCATCTGATTTTTTCCTTTCCTGATAAGCCTGCCAAGTAGCATTTATAGTTTCTTCTGTCTGCCGGCAAACATATGTCGGCACACCGTCAAAACTGCCTGTTTCTGTTACACAAACTGCTGCACAGACAGGGCAAACCGGACGTTTTGGGCAGGTTGTGCACTGTGCAGGTGTGCGGATTTCTGCTGTCTTTGTCATAATTGTCTGCCACGCGGCGTCAAAGCCGTCCCGCAATGGATATGCTACAGGGCCGGGCATCATACCGCAAGGCAGCATACGGCCGTCCCAGGTCATCCAGAAAGAGGATGAGCCTGCGCGGCATCTAACACCTTCATCCATTTCAACAGGACATTCCGGTTCATCAACGGCAATAAGATTTTTCATATTTTCAGCGCGGAGTGCAAATTCTTCTGCTGTGAAACGCTGCAAATCCCAGCGCACAGCACAACAGGCAGCATCAACAGGAGAAAGTCTGTCCCCCTGTCCGTACTGGTTGCCGTTTACACGTATTGACGGGTACATATAGCTGGATGCTTTTACGTGTACGCCCAGTTCCTGGGAAATGGCATATATTTTTTCAATATCCTGCTGATTGTAAGGTGTGATTGAAACATTGAGACGGATATCAATACCGGCTTCCTTTATGGCACGGATATTGTCCACAACTGTATCAAAAGCGGCCTGTCCGCACATATTTTTGTATGTTTCCGTACATCCGCCATAAAGTGAAACATTGATGCGGAAAGGCGGGTTTTCTATAAGTCTGCGGCGGATTTCACCGGACAGCATAGAGCCGTTTGTGTTGATGGAAATCATCAGACCCATTTCTTTCATTGCGTCATATATTTCAAAGAAATCTTTGCGCACAAAGGGCTCGCCACCTGTCAGCAGTACAAAAACCATACCCCTGTCTTTTGCCGCTCTGGCAAGATCAATCCACTGCTGTGTGGTAAGCTCTTTACCCTGCGCTTCAATATCGTCGTTGTTCAGATGCACATAACACATAGGACAGTTGAAATTACAGCGGGCTGTCAGTTCAAAGTTACCACCGATCGGCAGCCCCATTCTGCGGCCTTTGCTGTGCAGATATGTGGCAATATAAGGTTCTGTATTTACTTTTTTCATCTGATTTCTCCTTCCAGAGCCTTTTCCAACGCTGATACGGCTGATTCATCCGGTGTGCATGGCATATAAAATATGGGTACATTTTCAACAATCTGCTTAACCAGTGTGGAAATGTTTTCCATATCACTTTTGTCCCATGTGTTGGCGCTTACGCCCTCCCACAGTCTGGCAAAAGCCTGATAGCCGGACAGCTTATGTATAGTAGTGACAGGTGCCTGCCGCAGATAAACTATGGCAGCCAATGGCAGTGTCTGATTTTTACAGTGTGTAGAGCTGCCTGCAAAAGGTATTCCAGCTGCATAGAGTCTGCCTTCTTTTACAAGCAAGGCCGCTCTGTCCCCGTTTATTATTTCAGCACTACGATGCTTATTCCACAGGTCAGCCTGTGTGGATTTGCCTGTTTCTGACGGTGCAGTAAACAGTATAGCTTTCCCGTTGTGATTGATGTATGAGCAGTGGAAAACAAGACCGTTGTTCTGTGCAATAAGATGCTCTGCCGCAATTGCCGAAAGCACTGTGTGTGTGCCTACACGGCCGGAAAACTGCTCTTTTTTCAGTTCAATATGATGCTGTTTGTCTTTATGTGACGCACGGATATATGCATTATGCCAGCCCTGTTCAACAGAACCGATGTAGCGTATATCAGCACCATTTTCACTGTAAACACGGAAGCCCGGTTTTGCTACAACACATTCAGTTACAGGTGCTGTCAGCTTATCACAGAATTCAAAGGTGAAAATATGGGGATCAGTTACTGTATCCACTCTGAATGGTGCCAGATATCTGTCGTCTGTGTACATTATTTCTGCAGGCATTGCAATCTGTATTTCAATACCGGCAAAACAATAATTCTTCTTTTCCATCATTTATGCAACCGTTACAAACATTGGTTTTGTGCCTGTGGCAGAAATGTGACCGCCAACTACCTGGCGGATTTCACCGGCTTTGAGACCGCCTGTCACACGGCTGCGGTATGTGATGCCGCCATAGTACAGGTCTGTAGCGCTGTTTTTGTAGTAAACAACAATTTCGCCGTCAATGTCTTTATCGGAAATATTTGTAACGTTTATTACACCGTCAAGAATCTGCAATTTGAAAGTATCTTCCATAAGGGAAGGTTCCTGCTGGAAGAACGCCACGTTTTCTGCAGTTGCAAAGTCGTAGCCAAGATTTTTATCATAAGCCATACGGTTCTGTTCCAGCAGAACAACTGATTCTCCCGGTGGCAGTGTGGAAAGTTCAAACACAGCATCAGTTTCCCCTGCAGGCATAGTGATTTTTGCATACTGCAGGGTTTTGTCACTTGTGCTGGTAACAACTATCATAAGCACGCCGGAAACGATTTCATCAGAGCCATCTTCCATATACATACCTGTGTAGCTGCCTACATCAGTAATTTCAAAGCCATAGCCAAGGTTGATAAGGGTATTGCCCTGGTATTCAGAAGTCTGCTGACTGTCAGAGTTTGTTGTTTCGCTTTCAGCTGTATTTCCGCAGGCAGTGAAAACACCTGCTGTTGTAATAACTGCCAGCAGCAATGCCAGCATTTTTTTGTTAAAGAATTTTTTCATATGTCGCCTGTTTATTTATTATTTATTTTACGGAAAACAATGACAATTGCATTACTATGGTTTCCCGCAATTAACAGAAATCTAAAATAGAAAAATCATTTGATTTCATATAGATATGATAACACGGAGGTCAGAACTCGTCAACAATCCGGTCTGTGAAATGTGGTTGATTAATTATGGATATGGGGTTTGCAGAAAAGAAGGCCGGGCACTGCCGCCCGGCCTTCTGATGTTGATTATGAGAAATTAAGAGTTGAAGAGGTCTGATGTTTCAGTTGGATTATGATAACAAACACCATTGAATCCATCTGGCTCTTTTCTGCTACAACCTGAAATACCATCCATAAACACAGGAACTGCTGTAGGATCTCTGGTATCCAAGAAGCCACATACATTATCTGAGCTAGTGTTTGTAATTACATTGCAGTCACCTGCAATATGCACACTAAGGGTAAAATCTTCAAACATAATTTCTGGTTTTGAATATAATTTTTTCATCAATATTACCCTCCTTTAGTTAAACAAGCCGCTAAACAGATTTTTAAAAAATCCTACTATCACACTGATAAGCCATGCAAAGAAGCCCATTGGTTCTTCTTCAGTGTCTTCGTCAGGTGGAGTCTGTTCGCTGTCTGTTTCCGGTGTCTGATTTTCATTGTCAGGTGTTTCACCTTCTGTTTTGTCTTCTTCCGGTGTTGTATCGCCTGTCTGTGAATCGTCCGGAGTTGTAACATCTTCGTTTACACCAGGTTTTGTTGTATCTTCGCCTGCATCAGGTGTTGGTGCAGGGTTTGGATTCACTTCCGGTGCTGGTGTTTCACCCTGGTCTGGTGTTGAGTCAACATTGCCGCTGGAGCCTGTTGTATCTTCCACAGGTTCAGATGTATTGAGTGAACGCAGTGTAAGATTTGCAGCTGAACGTGTCATATATACTCTTGTAAGAACAGGAGTTGTTTCATCTTCAGCAGCTGCAACAGCTACGCCATCATCTGATGCAGGGGCTGCACCACCAGGATTTGAAGTATATGTACTCTTGATGTTTGTAAGAGAGATAACACCTGTTGTGTTGTATCTGTCACCTGTGTTGGAAATTACAATAATATCTCCCTTATAGCCGGTGATGCTGTAATACATATCTGTAGTTGTATTGATTGTATCAGTTTTTACACCATAATAATCACCAGCTTTTACACCAGTTTCACTGTTTGTTGCCTGTGCAATATTTGTAATTGTGTATGTACCCTCGTTACCATCAGCACTCTTGATGCCAAGATGTACATTTGCAATATTTGCAGGTGTATCAAGGATAAATGCCACGCGTTGGCCTGGTGCAAGGTAAACTTCATTATTCGGGCCATAACTGATATAGTCACTGATCTGTGCATCACCAACGGAAGCATTACCATCAATAAATACAAGGCCTTCCACCTTTGTAGATGTAACAGCATTTCCAAGCGCACCATCTTCTTCGTTTCCATCACCATTTGGATCTATAAGCTTATTGCGCAGTTCAATGTAGCTTGGCCAGCCTTCACCATCTGCTTTGTATGCATCTTCGATAACTGTATCATTATCAGCTGCACCGTCGTTTGCAGGGTCATAGATACGGATTGCATCCAGATAGAAATCATAGTCAGAAGAGCCTTCAACATTATCATAGGATGGTGAATAGAACACTGTTATTTTGGCAGTATAGTTACCATATGGCAAGCCTTCCACTTTCATAACAGGCACCTGGTAAATAGATCCTTTTGCGTCTGGATTTACTTCCCAGATCATTTCGCCTTCTTCAATAATACCATCTTTGTCTGCGTCACCTGCTACCTGACGGTAACCATAATATGTATCTACAATAAAGCTCTTGTCTTCCAGCAACTGGCCATTCTGATAAACATCCACATAGATAGTGCCTGTTGCTTCACTTGTCATAGAAATGACATCAAATCCTGTACCGCAGAATGTGAAGCTTGCTTCAGCATAATTGTCATAGTCTACTGTAGCTTTTGCTGCTGAACCAAGAGAATATGTTGACATACCAAGGTTAATATGGTCATAGCCGTAGATGTTATTGGCATCTGTAAGGCTGTATTTGCCAGGGCGGTCTTCATCCTGTGTAACTCCGTCAGCAGTTGTGCCTGCTTTAGACCAGAGAGATGTTGCTTTTTCTGCCCATTTATTGGCCGCACTATCCCATGTGTAGCTGTTGTATGTAATGAATTTGTCATCACCAAAGCTGTCTTCATAGTAGATAGTTGTAGCAGGAATTACTGTTACTGTGTCGTAGTAGTAACCGGCATTTTCATTACCTGTATAGTTTACAGCATATGCAAATTTATCATAGCTGTCCATCTGCATTGTATTCAGTGTATAACGGACTTTGCCTGTTGCAGCATTTGCTTCTGCTGTGCCGTAAGTACCTGTGTATTTTGTGCCAAAGCCGGACGCAAGATTTGTGTCTCGACCATTAAGATTCAGATTGTCGCTGTATGCACCAACGCCTGCAAGTTTGCCATATTCACCGAACATATCGTTGGTAAGAACAGAGATATCTACAGGCAGACCATAGTCAACAACCACAGAATCCGGCAGAGCCTGTACTTTCCACAGAACTGCAAACCATACAGTTGTATGTGTATAGTCATTGCCAACTGTATTGTTTGTGAGCGCATTTGAATATGCAGATGCATCTTTTGGATCATAGTGCATTACATAAGTTGTGGCGACATCTTTTACAGATGTGATTTCCCATGAACCTGTTGTATTAGAGTTGATTGTAACAGTATATGTAGCGCCATTTGTGCCATCATAATCATACAGTGTGTAACCTTCCGGCAGAACACCAAGGGAAGCAATATCAATAGAGCTTACTTCTTCATCATTATTAAGAAGAACTGTTTCGTATACAACAGGGTTAGTAACAGCGATTTTGTTTGCAAAGGAACCTGTCTGTCCTGTTGTCTGGTTAACAATAATCTTGCCGTTTTCATCTACCAGATAGAATGCATAAGAAACATTGGCTTCTTTCCATGCCATAACCGGAGATGTAGTGTCTTTCAGGCAAGGGTTGCCAAGATAGTTGTCATAATACAGTGTGGCAAATTCGTTGGTTGGGTAAGAACCGCCTTCACGGGTGCCTTCCATAGAACCGTCAAGATATACATAGTATCTCATTGCCAGCTCTGATGTCTGTACTGTACCCATCTTCCAGTAGAAAGTTTCTGATGGAAGAAGATTTGTAGTACCTGTTGTAGTACCGTCTGCTTTGATATCTGTCGGGAGTGATACGCCATCAACAGCTACGGCAGTTATATTTGTATTGTAGATAAATGTTTTTGCGTAGATAACACCTTTTACATATCCTGTCTGTGTACCATCAGCAAGAATATTTGTAGTACCGCCACCAATCTGGTCAGAATAAGCTTCTGTGCCATCGGCATTGAATGTTACAGTTTCAAGTACTTTATATGTGCCTTTTCTGTCGCCAATCTTATCTTCTGTGATTGTACCGTTCAGATAGTCCTGACGTGTGTAAATATCATAGGAGATAATTTCAATTTTTGGAGTGAGAGTTTTATTTGTGGTTGTTGTACCATCTACAACTGTGTATGTAGATGGTTCCAACTGCAGGTTGTAGTTATCACCCATCTGGTCAACAAAACGTGCATTGTATGCAGCGTATGCGATTTCTGTACCGATAGCTGTAAATGCACCTTTCAGTTCATCTGCAGTAGTTACTTTGTAGTAATATTTTGTTGTACCTGTCTGTGGAGATGCCAGAGATTCGATGGACTTGTCCATACTTTCTTCTGTAACATTTGTATCAGCCTGTGCGTCAAAGGAAATTGAGAACAGTTTTGCGCCAAGACCAGGTACCATATACATATTTGTTTCGCCTGTAGGTGTACCAAGAGTATTTGTTTTACGGATTACTTCAAACTGTTCGCTTGGGTCACCTTTTACAGCGTTTGCCATACGGTGTTCATTGCGCATGCCGTCGCCGTTATGGTCAACTTCATCATAGTAATATGCATGTGTATTACAGTTAAGGCTTAACTGATTTGCTGTCCACGCACCTGTAATCCAGTTGTTCCAAAGGCTGGAAGCACCCTGTGAGTGGTAGTAGTTCCACTGCATGGCCGCACCGTCAGACATGAAGATAACATAAAGGTCTCTTTCTTCTGTGCTGGCTTCTTTAATAGCTGTACCCATCTGGTAAATAGCATCGAAAGCATAGTCGTAGTTAGTACCGGATGTGTAGTTAAGTGTATAGGAAGCTGCAAGGTCTTCTACAGGGATAAATGCACCGGCGCCAAGTGTGCCGTCGCCTGTGTAAACCTGTGCTTCGCTGTTAGCGTTATAACTGATATCATCAGACATCATATCAGCTGCATCACGGTCGTATGGTGTGCCGCTTGCATTATGGTTTTCGCCATAGAAGCCGTTAAAATCTGCAATAGCAACACGGAGGTCAAGCAGCTGGCCGTCATCACCCGGTGTTTTGAACTGTGCAATCAGGTTTTTCAGGGATTCTTCCAGAACCTGCGCACGAGTCTGGGATGTGCCTGTAACTGTATGGGATGTCATGGATGAAGATGTGTCCAGCATTACGATAACATCAGCACCTTTTTTGATTGGTACGCCGGAGGCTGATACTTCAACCTGTGCGATACCTGAGGACTGGAAGTCTATACCTGTAGCAGTTTTGTTAACTTTTACAGAGCCTTCGTCCGGATATTCAGGGTAGTTGTTTACTGTACCCGGTTCAACTTTAACTTCTACTGTACCAAGAACTTTACCCTGGTAGCTGATTTCTACCCAGTAAGAACCTATGGAGTTGCCGTTGAATGTGTTTTTCCATTTCCAGGTAAGGTCGCTGTCAGACAGTTCTGTTTTACCTGTGCCATTTGCGTTTGTGGCTGTGTAGCCTGTGATACCTGCTTTTACAGCTGCAAGAGCTTTTGTAGCAGATGAGCCCTGCGGAACAGTATATACTGTATTGCCTTCGATAAGGGCATAGATTGGGCCACCTGGTGTGCCGCCTGTTGTACCTGTATATTTGTAGAGGCGAACAGTATATGTACTGCTTGTATGGTTATCACTTGTTACAGTCCAGGAACTGCCATCATAATAAAGTGAACGTTGTGTACCATCATTATCGTAGAGTCGGTAATAACCATTACCATTGTTTACGAATGCGTCAAGGTTAGAATCTGAAATGTTACCAACGTGAATACCCCAGTTCTGCTGGTAAAGTGTGTTTGTACCATCACGTGTAATCAAACCACCTGTAGAACCTGTGAAATAATATTCATAGTCACGTGTATTGGTAGTTGCTGTCCTGCCATCAGAAGAAATAGTAACAGCTACAGCTCTACCTGCATCAAGCAGATATGCCTGATTACGTGCAACAATAATATATTTATTGTTTGAACCTGAATCTATTCCATTTGTATCAAGTGTATAAGTATGTGTACCGCCTGTAGCTTCGGTTTCGCCGATATATGTCCAGTCGGTTTCGATACCTGTTTCATATTTGATATCAACTTTTACTTCTACAGTACCAAGGGATGTACCCTTGTAAAGAATTTCTACTGTATATGGGCCGGAGTCTGCACCGTTATAAGTGTCAACCCAGCTCCATGTTACAGAATCATCAGAGATAGCTGTTTTGCCTGTGCCGTTTGCGTCTGTAGCAGAATAAACTGTAACACCGGCTTTTACTGCTGCAAGAGCATTGGCTTCTGTAGTGTTCATATCTACAAGGTAAAGGCCATTGCCTTCAGCAAGATAATATGTGGTTGCTGGTTGAACAACTATTTCAGCTGTACCTATTATTGTTCCATTATATGCTACTGTAACAGCATAGTCACCAGGAACATCAGGATTATAATTGGAATCAACAGTCCATGTTATACCTTCAGCATCATCTGCACAGGTCTGTTCATCACTGTAGTCAGCTGCTGTAGCATATTTAATAGAAATCTGATTTTTCAGTGCATTCAGTGCAATTTCTTTTGAAGTACCTTTTTCAACATTGATTGTCAGATTGCCATCAAGTCTACCGTAAAGACCGGCTGTGCCTCCAGAAGTAGTTGTGTCTGTCAACTGATAGAGGCGGACATACTGTGCACTGTTTCTACCACTTCTTGTCCAGTTTGAGCCATTGTAGTACAAAGAATAGTTACCACTCTGAATTCTAAAGTTGGAACCATTATCGGTAATGGTAAAAGTAGTTAAAGAAGTACTTAAACTGAATGCACTGTTATTATAACGCAGATAGCGTGTGCCATTATAGATTGTACCACTGGATGAACCGGAAAATGTCCATTCTGTAAGTGGTGTTGTGGATGTCATTGTGTTGCCGTTGATTGTAACACTCTGTGCACCCATACTGCCATTATTATCCATAAGAGCAACAGGATTGTTATTACCAACAATTACATATTTCTGGCCGGCTGTAATAGATGTAGCCTGTGTGTATGTATATGTAGGTTCTGTGATTGTTGTCCAATTGCCACTTGTTTTAACATCATCAGCAGGTGTTTCATCTTCTACACCAACCCAATTGCCGATAGAGCCAACTTCTTCTGCTACTGTCAGTTCAATTGTCTGTGGGGAAGCATAAACATTTAAATATTTAGGCAGGCCAAGGGAATTGTTTGTTACTGATGTATTGCTGTAAGAGCCGTCGTAGCCTGCAGATTTAAGGTTATAGAGACCATTTGCGCTGTAGCGTTCTACTGTAACCTGATTGTCTGTAATGGCAAATACAGTCATTGTCAGTTTTTCTGTACCGGCTGTTGTAACATATTCAAACGGATCAGAATAATAACCTGTGTAACCTGCATTCATATATGTGAAGTCAAGTTTTTCTTTTGTCCAAGCTGATGTGGAGCCGGCTTCTGCGATACAGATTTCGTCGCCTTCTGCAAGATATATTGCTTCACCGCCCATATAGTTGTCCGGACCGTAAGCGTGGTCATGGCCGTAAAGGAAAATAATGTTAAGGCCATTTTTGCCTGCATCATTGAGCACATCAAAGATGTATTTTGCATATTTGGCGTCGCCCTGTGTCACAGTACGTGGTGAAAACGCAAGCGGCAGGTGGGAAACAATAAAGATAGGTGCGCTGTAACCTTCACCGATTTTATTGTTGAGCCAGTTTTTAAGATTGTTTGCAAGTGCCTGTATGCCTGCCTGACTGCCGCCACCATTTGGGTAGTCATCTTCATTGAGAACATATACAGCATAGCCATCAAAGTCGTGACCGCCTGTAGCATCTATGCGGGAATCCATATAGTCATGGTTACCCTGCACCAGAACAGAGTTGGCATCGTTCAGATTGGAATATTTGCCCTGAACTGAATCCATAAGTGCTGTAATACCGGCTGCTGTTTCTGTGGCACTACCATGTGTTTCACAGTCATAGTCGCCTACAAACAGGAAACCATCCATTGTGTCATAGTTCTGACTAACCTGTGCAAGAATGTTTGTTACATTATTTGCACTGTTTGCATGGGAGCCAGCTTCCTGGAAGTCGCCACCGGCAAGAACATAGATAGGTCCATCTGCCTGTGCTGAAGGTATGTTAGCAAAAATACCAACACCAGACATATCAATCCGTTCGCCTGTTTCAGCGTCGTGAATTGTACCATCAGGATATGTCCAATATGTACCATCTCTACTGAGTATTGAGCCAACAGGGTGAATAATAACATTATAATCCGGACTTGGAGTTAAAGCAGGAGCAAGTGCTGGCTGCTCAACAGGAGTTTCTACCGGCTCATCAACAGGTTCGTCTGCTGGTTCATCAACAGGGTCATCTATTGGTTCTTCAACAGGGTCGTCTGCCGGGTCATCAGCAGGGTCTTCTGTCGGATCGTCAGCAGGGTCATCTGTTGGGTCTTCAACAGGATCTTCTGTTGGTTCGTCAGCAGGGTCGTCTGCCGGGTCATCAGCAGGATCATCTGCCGGGTCGTCAGAAGGGTCATCTGCCGGGTCATCAGCAGGGTCATCTGCCGGATCATCCACAGGATCGTCTGCCAGGTCATCAGCAGGGTCATCTGCCGGGTCTACAACAGGATCTTCCGTTGAATCGTCAATAGGATCTGTTGGATCTTCTTTTGTGTCGTCAACTGTTTCAGTGATTTCAATTTCCGGAACAGTTGGCTCGGAATTTGTCGCAAAAGCGGCCATTGGCAAG
>JAFULT010000002.1 GCA_017483145.1 Oscillospiraceae bacterium
GGGTTTTCAGCGTCAGAAGCATTTGCAATGCCTTCAACCATAGGTGTCATAATATAACCTGGCTGTATTGCATTTACCCTGATACCGTGGTGCACCATTTCAGCTGCAAGACCTTTTGTAAAGCCCATCAGTGCAGCCTTTGTTGTGGCATATGCCACTTCGCCCGGGTCTGCCACCAGCGGACCTGTCACACTGGACAGGTTAACAATAGAGCCTTTTTTGTTTTCCATCATTACAGGGCATACAGCTTTGCACATATTCCAGCAGCCTTTGATGTTGATGTCAAAATGTGCATCACGCAGTTTGTCATCTGTGTTCATAAAGCTGTCCAGCCAGGCAATGCCTGCATTGTTTACCAGCACATCAATTGTGCCGTATTTTTCCACAACTTCCCCAACACATTTTTTAATCATATCGTTGTCGCGCACATCACACAGATAGCCGCTTACTTCATAGCCCTGTTCAGTCAGTTCTTTAACGGTTTCGTGCACTTTTTCGCTGTAGTCAAAAATTACCACTTTTGCGCCGTATTTCAGAAAAACTTTTACAATGCCCAGACCATTGCCCATTGCACCGCCTGTAACAATTGCCACTTTATTTTTAAGTTTCATTACATATTCTCCTTATTCGATAATTATTTATCTATATTATACCCCATAATACTGTATTTTACAAGTGGTATATTTTCTGCTATAATAATAAAAGGAATATTGAATAAGGAGTACAGCTTATGTGCAAAGAACCTGTGAAAAAAGAAGAAATCCTTGAAAAAGAAAAAGAAACAGAAATCAGAAAGCCGGAAGGCAGCAACTGGAACACATCCACACCTCCGGGATACAGGGAAGAAATGTAGCATATATTTCAATATATGCCATATTTTGTTTGACTTTTGAAACATTTTTGATATAATTGAATTTTGTAAGGGAGTAGCAAGCGCATTGCGTAGCAAGTCAACATACTGGTCTGTGACCTGGCTTGTTTTAAATTGCGAGACTTATGTGTAACTGCAAAGCTATGCATTGGTCTGCCCTTTTATATGGAGAATCAACCAAGTGTGGCTTTTCACACTTGGTTTTTTGTTGATATGAATCTGGAGGACAATTTATATGGAATGGAATTTTATGTTCTTTTTCAACAGTATTCTGCTGGGTGTAGGTCTGGCTATGGACGCATTTTCTGTGTCATTGGCAAACGGCCTTAACGAACCGCGAATGAAAAACAGCAGAATGGTTACTATGGCCGGGGTTTTTGCAGGCTTTCAGGCTGCAATGCCGCTTATCGGCTGGATATGCGTTCATACTGTAATGCAGTATTTCAAATGGTTTGAAAAGCTTATTCCATGGATAGCACTGATACTGCTGTGCTATATCGGCGGCAAAATGCTGAAGGAAAGTCTGTGCGGCTGTGATGAGGATGAAGACGGCTGTGAAAAAGACGTGGGCATAAAAGAACTGGTGGTACAGGGCATAGCCACATCTATAGATGCTCTTTCTGTTGGTTTCACTATTGCGGAATACAATCTGCTTATGGCTGTTGTGTGTGCACTGCTTATCGCATTTGTTACTTTCTTTATCTGCTATGGCGGCATTGCCATCGGCAAAAAATTCGGTACAAAGCTGGCAGGCAAAGCAGGCATACTTGGTGGCGTGATACTCATTTTTATCGGAATTGAAATTTTTGTAACAAGTTTCTTTTGATTAATTTTTTCTTAAAATTAAAAAAAATAACAGACATATAACGTGAAACGTGATATAATAAGGCAAATTACAGAAAATAACCTAAAAAGGACGAAATAATAATGAAACTTCTTTCAGTAGCAATCCCTTGCTACAACTCTGCAGCCTATATGTCAAATGCAATCGAATCCTGTCTTGTACTTGGTGATGACGTGGAAATTATTGTTGTTGATGACGGCTCCCGGAAAGACAACACCCTGGAAGTGGGCAAAGATTACGAAGCCAGATATCCTGGCATTGTAAAATGTGTCCATCAGGAAAACGGCGGTCACGGCCAGGCTGTAAACACAGGTCTTGCAAATTCAACAGGCCTGTATTTCAAAGTGCTGGACAGCGATGACTGGATGGATAAGGACTCACTTGTAAAAGTGGCAGACACCCTGAAAAAACTGTACAGCGAAGGCACAGTTGTGGATATGTTTATCGCCAACTATGTGTATGAAAAAGTGAGCGAAAACCGCCAGAGTGTTATCCGCTATACAAATGTACTGCCGCAGGACAGGGTGTTTACCTGGTCTGAAACAAAACATTTCCTGCCCCATCAGAATATTCTTATGCACAGTGTAATCTACCGCAGACAGCTGCTGCTGGACTGCAATCTGCAGCTGCCAAAGCACACATTCTATGTGGACAACCTGTTTGTGTACCAGCCTCTGCCATATGTAAAGACACTTTACTATATGAACACAGACCTTTACAGATATTTCATCGGCCGTGAAGACCAGTCTGTAAATGAAAAGATTATGATTGGCCGTATGGACCAGCAGATGAGAGTAAACAAACTGATGATTGACTGCTGTGACGTTATGGCGCTGGAAGATGAAAAATGCCGCCGGTATATGATCAAATACCTTACAATGATTACTACAGTTTCCACAGTTCTGTGCATCAAATCCGGCACAGAACAGCACCTTGCACAGAAAGAAGAACTGTGGCAGTATCTGAAAGACCACAATCTTGAACTGTACAAATCTGTAAAGCGCTCATTTATGGGACGCCGGATGCAGATGAAGAGCAAAACAGGCCGCAAAGTTATTCTGAAAGCCTATGGCGTGGCACAGAAGATATTCTCATTCAACTAAATA
>JAFULT010000035.1 GCA_017483145.1 Oscillospiraceae bacterium
CATTGTCTTTCATCTGTGTATAATCAGTTGTCACAAATTTTGTGAACTGATATCCATCCTTGCCATAGACAACACCATTGTTTTCGGTTTTGCCCAGCAGTGATTCACAGATACTTTTCAAAGAAATCCAGCTGTCACGCATAATAAAGTGGTCTTCTGTAAAGTCTTCAATCTGTGGAGTATATTTGTTGTCAAACAGTTCACTCCAGCTGAATTTTGGGAAGGTGGCCAGCTCTCTGTTTTCCAGTTCGGAACGTTCTTTTACAGGGCTGAACAGGTCAGCAATGCTGATAACATACAGCACAACTGCAAAATAAATTACCAACGGATAATTCTTTAAATTTTTCAATATATTTTTCATCTGTCCACCTCCTTAAAATCTGAAATAGATAAACGGATTGTATGTGCTGTCTACCAGATAAGCCACGCTTAAAAGGAAGATAACTGTAAGCACAGGAATCATCACAACCAGATTATCCTTGTATTTATCATAGAATTTTGTGGTCAGAGGTGTTGAGCACAGGATACCTATAAGAATTGAAACGAAATAGTTTCTGAAATAGTAACCTACAGGCACACCGGCAGTTGGTACAAACAGCCTTACAATAAAGCCGCCCATTGCTTTAAGGTCTGTGATATAGAAGATTGACCATCCCACCACAATTATAAGCAGTGTGTAGATTCTTGCAGGAACAGGGTGTTTCTGCAGCCATTTCAGCAGAAATACTTTTTCGATTGCCAACAGGACAAAATAGTACAGCCCCCACAGCATAAAGTTCCAGTCGGCACCGTGCCAGAAACCTGTCAGGAACCAAACCACCAGCATATTGAGAATCTGTCTTTTCAGCCCTTTTCTGTTGCCGCCCAGCGGGATGTATACATAATCCCTGAACCAGCTGGACAATGTGATATGCCATCTGCGCCAGAATTCTGTAACACTTTTTGAAATGTATGGCAGGTTAAAGTTCTGTGGGAAATCAAAGCCCAGCATATGCCCCAGACCGATAGCCATAAGGGAATACCCGGAAAAGTCAAAGTAAATCTGCAGGGAATAGGCGATTATACCCAGCCATGCCAGCGGAGTTGACACAGCCCCAAAGCCCATTGTTTCAATATCTGTCCACAGAGCCCCTACATTGTTGGCAATCAGCACCTTTTTGCCCAGACCGAAGATAAACAGTTTGATACCTTCGTTGATGCCATCCAGTGTGATTCTGCCTTCGTGTGTATTCAGCTTTTTCTGCACATCAGAATACAGAACGATAGGCCCTGCAATCAGCTGTGGGAACATTGTAACAAAAGCGGAAAAGTTGACAATATTCTTTTCGGCCTCTACTTTGCCACGGTATACGTCTATGGTATAGGACATTGTCTGGAAGGTATAGAAACTGATACCCAATGGCAGCGGAATTCTCAACAGTGGAATACTTGTCCCTGTAAAGTTATTGATGTTGGAAATAAAAAAGTCTGTATATTTGAAGAATATCAGACAGCCCAGATTGAAAATAACAGAGCAGGCCAGACCCCTTTTCATTTTCTTTTTATCACCACGGTTTTTTTCAATATACTGTGATGAGAAAAAGTCAACAATTGTACTTGCTATCATAATAGGGAAGTATTTTACTTCGCCCCATGAATAGAAGATAAGGCTTGCCAATGTGATAACGGCATTTTTGTACCTGTAAGGTACTGTATAGTAAATCAGTAAAACAATTGTCAAAAATCGGAACATAAAAAATATATTACTGAAAATCAACTGTTTTTACCTCCTTTGTCTTGTTTGAACACTCGTTTTATTATACATATAATAATAGGTATAATCAAGGACTAAACTGTAAAATTTCACATTGTGACAATTCTTTTACTTTAATTTTACACATCCTTTGTACAACTTTATTTTTAACAAAAAAAGCGGAGTATAAACTCCGCTTCGTTTATGTATTTATACATTGTGGGAATAGTCCAGAATTCTGATATTTTCTCCCAGGTCTTTTGCCACAGTATCCATCATTTTCTTTGCAAAAGGACATGCAAAACCTATGGGAGTCCCTTTGCTGATACATGTTGTAAAGCAAATTGTGTCAGCGCCTCGTCTCACCATTTCTCTTGCTCGCAGAACTGCTTTTTTACCTGGGCAGCCGCCACGGTTGATAAAGCCTACTATTTTGATGTCTTCCTCAATTCCGGCAAATGCACCTTCTTTTTTGGCAACTGTTTTAAAATCAACACTGCCCGGACAGAAATCTTCTGTCTGCATACATCTTATAAAACCAACTTTCATATCATACATCTGCGTATTTAGATATATTGATTTGATTGTATCATTATAATATTGTTTAATCAATAGATTAAAGGGATATATAAAGAGAGGCCATAAGCCTCTCTTTATATATTTATTATTTGAATGCTTCGTCGATAGCTGCATCAACAGGTTCGTATGCTTTTTCAACGCCCTGATCTTCAACAACGATTTCGTCGCCGGCGATTACCAGTACAACATAGTTGCCTTTTTCAACCAGTCTGCCTGCTTCTGCTTTATCCAGCAGAGCGCCTACATAGTTTTCGTTGGCTGCAACAATTTCATCTTTTCTCTGCTGCAGTTTAGCTTTAACGTCTTCAACTTTACCGTCTTTAGCTTCAACTACCAGAATTACATCAACACCTGGAGTGATTGGGCAGTAAGAGCCTGCATAGGATTCATACATTTCAGCATCGATACCAATGAATTCCATATAGAATTCATCAACCGGTGTGCTCATTCTGATTGGATTTGCATCTTCAATTGTTTTAGCTACTGCTGCTACATCATATGTTGCTGTTTCTTCACCGCCGCCGCAGGCAACCATAGAAACAGCCAGTACAGCTGCAAGAGCCATTGCAATAATTTTTTTCATGTTTTTCTCCTTTAATCTCATAATATTACTATTATGATACTACACAATATTTTTTAATCATAGCGCTTTTTGCGCTGAATTGATTATTTCAGGTTTTCTACAATTTCAACCTCTGTATTGCCTGTTGTAGCATTTTCCATTGCTTCAATAATCAGAGTTTTGAAATTGCCTGTGGATTCTGTAGCACCTGCTACGATATCTACAGCAGTAACTTTACCGCTTTCGATAAACTGATTGATAAGGTCTTTGTTGTATTTTGCAGGGTAAGTACCTACCATGCGTTCCATTTCAGTCTTGTAACTTTCATCTTCACTTTTCAGTTCAGACTTTTCATTTACAGAATCAAACACAACTTCATTCAGTTCGCCGTCAACAACAGAAACTTCTACATAATCTTTCCAGCCATTGCTGTCAAAATCCTTGAATTCAGCACGATATGTACCATCTGTCAGGGTTGTGGAAACTATCTGACCTTCAGAACAGCCTGTAAAAGCGCCCATGGCAAATACAGCTGTCAGTGCCAGTGAAATAATTCTTTTCATTTTTCTTCTCCCTTTAAAGTTTAATATATATACATGTCATAAATTGCATAATCACGCATTAAAAATATACCACACCGGATATTCAATGTCAATTAAACTGTTATTTTGTAATTAAAATGTAACTGACTGTTCACATTTCCTTATTCATCCAATCACTTGACATTGTCACAATACTATTTTAAAATAATATGATAGTGATTTATAACATTATTTAAAGCATAATATATAAAGGAGTTTGTTTTGAGCAGAACTTTCGGTAAAACAAAGAAAATTACAACCATGGGTCTGTTGTTTGCAATGGCAATGGTTCTGTCATTTGTTGAAAATACAATAGTGCCTTTCTTCGGTCTGCCGCCGGGGGTAAAACTGGGCCTGTCCAATATTGTTGTTATGTACTGTATGGTATATATGGGGGGCGGCAGTGCAGTTCAGCTGGCATTGCTGAAAGGCTTTTTCGGTTTCCTTACCCGTGGTGCCACAGGTGGTTTTCTGGCCACAATGGGCGGTCTGTTTTCTGTAATTATTATGATGATTCTCCAGAAAACATTCAAAGACAGGGTAAACTATCACACATTGTCTGTATTCGGGGCACTTTTTCACAACATCGGCCAGCTGGTGGGTTCATCCCTTATTTTCGGTTCAGCTTTTGCAATGTACTATTTTCCAGTGCTGGCAGCATCAGCCGTGGTAATGGGCCTTGTAACAGGCTCAATTCTCAAAGTGGTTATCCCTGCTCTGAACAGGCTGTAACAGCTGGTATAAAATGTAAAAGTTTTGTTAAAACTATTGAAAAGACCTTTTCAAAGATATATAATTAATTAGCAGTCAATGCACCTGACTGCTAATATTATAATAGTGTAGTTATAAAATATCATTTATATAAAGGAGATGTTTCATATGAAACTCAGACCATTGTCAGACAGAGTTGTTCTGAAAAAAGCAGAGAAAGAACTGAAAACAAAATCAGGTCTTATTCTTTCTTCCGCAGCAGCAGAAGACCCATCCTATTACGAAGTTGTTGCAGCAGGCCCGGGCCTGTTTGTTGACGGCCAGCGCAACCCTATGGGCGTGCAGGTTGGCGACAAAGTTTTTGTAGACAAATATGCAGGCAATGCAGTAAAACTGGATGGCGAAGAATTCCTTATCGTTCACGAACACGAAATTCTTGCGGTAATCGGTTAAGGAGGCATTTATAATGGCAAAGAAAATTATTTACGGTCAGCAGGCAAGAGAAAGCCTGCAGAAAGGTATCGACACCCTTGCCGATACTGTTAAAATCACACTTGGCCCAAAAGGCAGAAATGTGGTTCTGGAAAGAAAATTCGGTTCTCCTCTTGTAACAAATGACGGTGTTACAATCGCAAAGGAAATCGAGCTGAAAGATGCTTTTGAAAATATGGGCGCACAGATGCTGCGTGAAGTTGCCACAAAGACAAACGATGCAGCCGGTGACGGCACAACAACAGCTACAGTCCTGGCACAGAGCCTTGTAAAAGAAGGTATGAAAAATGTTGCTGCCGGTGCAAACCCAATGGACATCAAACGCGGCATTGCAAAAGCCTGTGACACAGCTGTAAAAGCTATTGTTGCAAACAGCCAGGAAGTAAGCGGCAGCGAAGATATTGAAAGAGTTGCCACAGTTTCCGCACAGGACAGCTATGTTGGCAAACTGATTGCCGAAACAATGGAAAAAGTAGGCAAAGAAGGCGTTATCACAATCGAAGAGTCCAAAACAGCAGAAACATACAGCGAAGTTGTGGAAGGTATGCAGTTTGACCGCGGCTATATCACACCGTATATGGTTACAGATTCAGACAAAATGGAAGCTGTTATTGACGATGCACTCATTCTGATTACAGACAAGAAAATTTCCAATATCCAGGAAATTCTGCCTCTGCTGGAAGAAATTGTACAGAACGGCAGAAAACTGGTTATCATTGCTGAAGATATTGAAGGTGAAGCACTTTCTACTCTTATAGTAAACAAGCTTCGCGGCACATTTACCTGTGTTGCAATAAAAGCACCTGGTTTTGGCGACAGAAGAAAAGAAATGCTGATGGATATTGCTATCCTGACAGACGGTACTGTTATCAGCGAAGAACTGGGCTATGACCTGAAAGAAACAACAATGGAAATGCTGGGTAAAGCACGCCAGGTTAAAGTGACAAAAGAAACCACAACTATTGTTGACGGCGCAGGTTACAAAGAAGAAATCGAAGACA
>JAFULT010000036.1 GCA_017483145.1 Oscillospiraceae bacterium
AGCCCGCCATCAGTCGAACATTAAGCAGCCATTCCGGACTGAGCTGGTTGTGTGTGCCCCCCAGAACGTCTGTCATATCATAGAGTGATGTCATACCCCGTTTGAAACGGTACTGGCTGGCAAGGGCAAGCATAGCAATGGATGTGTCACTTTTATTGCCTTTTTTTGCTGTTGTATCAAAGGAGAAAGAACCGTCATCCCTTGCATATTTCATAATTGCAGCAATAAGGTCTTTACCTTCCACATCTGTAGCGTCAATACCAACTGTGTTCAGTGCAATGATTGTTTTAACAAGAACTTCAGGGTCAACATCTTCATTTACATTTGCAATAAGATATTCAACACCGCTGTTTACAGATGCAGCAACATCGCCTTCTTCACCTGTAAGTGCAAGGCCTGTAACAGCAGATGCTGTAACTTCAAGAGTAGAAACTTCGCCCATATTTGTATATGTGAAAGAACCGTCTGCTTTCTGCAGTTCCATAGCAAAGTCAATAAGATCCTGTCTGGAAAGGTCGCCTGTTTCATATGGTGTGTATTTACCGCATTCAAGTGCTGTAAGTGCATCAACTTTGTTCAGATAGCCACCCATCATAACAACATTGTCAATGCTGATACCCCGGATAAGATCCTGTGCTGATGCCCAGTTTGCATAGATGCCGGATGCTGTGATTGCATAGATAACTTCAGGATAATCTTCTGCAACTAATTCTTTGTCTGAACCAACATAACCCCCATTGAGTCTGATATCGTGATTTACCTTGTTAACATAGTTTGTTGTACGGTTGTGCCAGTAGTCGATATATGTACTTCTGTTGAGAGCAACAATTGCATTTTCGTCACCATATTTTGGTGCTGTGATTTTCTTTGTCAGATATTTGCCTGATGCATTGATTGCCCGTACCAGTTCTGTGTTTGTGCCATCGTCAGCAACACCGTCTTTGGAACAGCCAACCAGTGAGAATGATAATATTACGGCAAGAATAACTGCCATAAAGCGTTTAAAGTTTTTCATTTTGCCTCCAAATTGTGCAGCAGTAAACTGCATTCATACCTTATAATTTATCAAATATACGGATTAATGTCAATTTAATATAAAAAATATCTGTTAAATTTCACAAAAGTATGCTAAAATATATCCTGGAATAATATTGATTAACAAAACAGGAATTTGAAAATGGAAATTTTAGCAAAAGATAAATACAATGAATTTGATATATTCTGTGACAACCATCCCAAAGGTGCTTTTCAGCAGAGCCCAAGATGGGGACTGGTAAAAACAGAATGGAACAGCGAAATAGTGGTAAGCCGCAATGAAAATGGTGAAATTGTGGGCGGTATCTTTGTACTGATAAGAAAAATCGGTTTCAAAAGTATGATGTACGCCTGCCGCGGACCGGTATGTGATTACAGCGACAAAGCTGTGGTACAGGACCTGCTGGATGGTGTAAAACTGCTGGCAAAGAAATATAAGGCATATACTTTCATTATGGACCCGCTGGTGCTGGCAGATGACAGACAAACCATTGATATGTTTAAAAGCTGCGGGCTGGATATTGTGGAAAACGCAGAGTTCCATGCAACCATCCAGCCAAGATACAACTATATGCTTAATTACATCAAGGACTACACAGCTGATATGCTGCTGGCAAAATTCAACAGCGGCACAAGATATTATATACGCTATCCTGCCAAACACGGTGTTGTATGCAAAAATATGGGGCTGGACGGTCTGGATGATTTCTACAAAATCTATTCAGAAACAGGTTTAAGACAGAACTTTACTGTGCGACCAAAGGAATATTTTGTAAAAATGCTCAATGGTCTGGGCGACAACTGCAGACTGTATATGTGCTATTATGAAGAAGAGAACAAACCGCTGTGCGGCGGTGTGGCTGTGCAGTACGGCGGCACAACCAGCCATGTATACGGCTGTTCCACAGATGAAATGAGAAAGCTCTACCCTACCTATGCACTGCAGTGGGCGCTGATGAACTGGGCCATTGAGGGCGGCTGCCACACATATGATATGCAGGGCGTTGCACCAAGACCTGAAGACAGTGAGGAACTGTACAGAATTCTCAATTTCAAATCCCACTTCTCCGGTGCAGTGATTGAAACTGCAGGTGAATTCACATTTACATTTGACAGACTGTATTCAAAACTGATTGATACAGCACTGAAAATCAGAAGCAAACTGAAACACCGATAATTAAATATTTGACAAATGTTTTTATACGCGGTATAATTTCTTTTGTAATATTTATAAAGGCTATGAAGAGAAGAGTAAACAGTCAGCTATGTTACAGAGAGCCCGGGCAGCTGTAAACGGGTACAGAATGGATTGTTGAATATGGTCTCGGAGCTGCGTACCGAAGTATTTATACCAAGGCTACGACGGGTTCACCCGTTACAGTGATAAACTGTATTCTGCAGTTGATAAGGCATATGCTGTGAGGCATATGTGAATTAGGGTGGTAACACGAAGTATTTTATACTCTCGTCCCTGAAAAGCAATTTTCAGGAACGGGAGTTTTTTATTTATCCTGTCTCTGAAAACACAATCCGTTTTTTTAAAAAAATATTTTATTGTAAGGAGAAAGTTATGGAAAGAAAAAAATTCTATATAACTACACCTATCTACTATCCATCTGACAATCTGCACATCGGCCACAGCTACACAACTGTTGCATGTGACTCTCTGGCAAGATACAAACGCCTGCAGGGCTATGATGTAATGTATCTGACAGGTACAGACGAACACGGCCAGAAAATCCAGGACAAAGCTATCGCTGCCGGCAAAACACCTAAACAGTATGTTGACGATATCGTTGTAGGTATCAAGGAACTGTGGGATCTGCTGGACATCAGCTATGACAGATATATCAGAACAACTGATGATTACCACGTATCAGCTGTACAGAAAATTTTCAAACAGCTGTATGACAAAGGTGACATCTACAAAGGTTTCTATGAAGGCATGTACTGCAAACCTTGTGAAACATTCTGGACACAGAGCCAGCTGGTTGACGGCAAATGCCCTGACTGCGGCCGTGATGTTTATGCTGCAAAAGAAGATGCTTATTTCTTCAAGCTTTCCAACTATGCTGACAGACTGCTGAAGCTGTATGAAGATGTGCCAAACTTTATCCAGCCGGAAGCAAGAAAAAATGAAATGATCAGCTTTATCAACCAGGGTCTGCAGGACCTGTGCGTTTCCAGAACAACTGTTAAATGGGGTATCCCGGTAACATTTGACCCGGACCACACAGTTTATGTTTGGGTTGACGCTCTGTCCAACTACATCACAGCACTTGGTTATGAAAACGAAGAATACAACGATTACGACAAATACTGGCCTGCAGATATCCATATGGTTGGTAAAGAAATCCTGCGTTTCCACACAATCATCTGGCCTGCAATGCTGATGGCTCTTGACCTGCCACTGCCAAAACGTGTATTCGGTCATGGCTGGCTGCTGCTGGAAGGCGGTAAAATGAGTAAATCTGTAGGTAATGTTGTTGACCCTGTTGTTCTGTGCAAACGCTATGGTGTTGACGCAGTGCGTTACTTCCTGCTGAGAGAAGTTCCATTCGGCAATGACGGTGTTTATACAAACGAAAGCCTGATTGCAAGAATCAACTCTGACCTGGCAAACGACCTGGGCAACCTGGTTTCCCGTTCTGCTGCCATGATTGAAAAATATTTTGGCGGTGTTCTGCCGGCTGAAAGAGAATACACAGAACTGGACAATGACCTTATCGCTCTGTGTGAAGGTCTGACAGCTAAAACAGAAAAATATATGGACGAGCTGTCTATCCCACAGGCTCTGGCAGAAATTTTCAAAGTTGTACAGAGAGCAAACAAATACATTGACGAAACACAGCCATGGGTACTGGCAAAAGACGAAGCAAACAACGCCCGTCTGGCTACAGTTCTTTACAACCTGGTTGAAGCATTGCGTTTTGTAACAACTCTGCTGCAGGCATATCTGCCTAACACAACACCAAAAATTGCTGCACAGCTGGGCTATGGCGAAGATGACCTGAAATACGATACGCTGGTTAAATTCGGCTGGCTGAAAGAAGTTAAAGTTCAGAAAGGCGAAGTAATATTCCCAAGAATTGATGCCGCCAAAGAACTGGCTGCCATTGCAAAAGAAGAAGCTGAAAAGAAAGCCGCAAGAGAAGCTGCAAAAGCAAAAGAAGAAGCAAAAGCAGCAGAACCTGCAGCTGAAGAAGAAAAAGTAAGCGAAATCACATATGATGACTTTGCAAAAGTTAATCTGATTGTTGGTGAAGTAAGAGACTGTGCCGCTGTGCCAAAGGCAGACAAACTGCTGAACCTGACAATCTGGGATGGCAAACGTGAAAGAACAATTCTTTCCGGCATCCACGAATGGTACGAACCGGAAGATCTGAAAGGTCACAAAGTTGTTATCGTGGACAACCTGGCACCAAGAAAGATGCGTGGATTTATCAGCGAAGGTATGGTACTTTCTGCTGACACACCAGACGGTGGCGCACAGGTAATCTTTGTAGACGATATGACACCTGGCTGCAAAGTAAGATAATTAATTGCAACAAATAAAAGAGGATATCCCCTGTCATCAAGACTTTGGGGATATCCCTTTTTTATCTTTTAAATACCACGGCAGATATGCCAGGCCAAACATAATGGTAACTACAGACATCATCACTATTATTCTCAGCATATAGTTCGGCGGTAAAATATCCAGCACAGACGGTGCACTTTCCGGGCGGGCCATATACAGATAGTTTGCGCCGGGAATCATAGAGTTTACCCACGCCGCAAGACCGCACATTGCTGCCAGCGCAGTGTATGAACGGATAAGAGAACGGAAATTAGGGCGCATATGATGTACCCATATCATATAGAAAATTGCCACATATCCCAATGTGTGTTCCAGCCAGAACTGATAATAACGGAATCTTGTAGGTCCGCAATAGGTCAGCGGTGTGGGGGTAAGTATGGCAAACAGGCAGCCTGTCAGCAACCAGAAATATGTGATATCAAACAGTCGCTGGCTTTTGCCCACCAACATAAAAGAGCAGAAAATCACAGCCCAGGTGCACACACCGATAGGCAGATGTTCCACTACACCGTTGGACAGCTGTGGCAGGGCCGCCAGACGCCAGTAATATGACATATCGCACATAACCAGTGCAAACCCCAGTATGTAGCGGAAATTGGTTTCATATGGAGAGTTTCTTATTGCGTCTTTATATCTGTGCAATAAAACCAGTGCTGCAACAAGTGCCAGAACAGGCATCAGGTGTGCAACAGTGAATATGGAAAACTCCACTTCTGTCCCCTGTCCGAAAAAATGTATAAAAAAATCTTTTATCATAGCTATACTCCGTTTAAGATTTTATAAAGTATATCATACGGGAAATAATAATGGAATAATTATAATGTTAGGATTATGTAAGTTTTTTAAAGCGAAAAAATACACCCGCAAAAAATACCCTGCGGGTGTATTTTTATATACCTAAAATATAAAAACCGTTGTAGTTTTTTGCTTTTTCCAGCCATTCAAGCAGAATTTCATAATCCTGTGGCTTTTGCCGGTTGATTTTAGAAACAATGCTGTCTGTATCAGATGGACTGTAATAATTAATGCCGTAAACATCAACAGTGCCCTGCTGCAGATTGTTGTAAGTGCCGCAGTCAAAAATATGACTGTACTGCCGATAAAAAGTGTTTTCATCTTTTACATACAGGGAATCATCTTTCCAGTTTTTTATACTGTCAACTGAAACTATTTCTTTTACATCTTTTGTAAAAAGATGACAGAACTGGAATTCTATAAATGCAGAACCGCCTTCTTCCCTGCGCTGCTGCTGGTTTTCAAATGAATAAAACAACATAAACTCAACCTGTTTTTCTTTTATTTTTAATTATCAGCCACGCAACCGGTGCAGAAACAATTGCCATAGTAACTGTAGGCACCAATGTAAACAGAAATGATGTGACAGACAGCCACAGGCTGATTGTGCCTGAAAAGCCCCGTGCCGCTACAATTTCCAGTATAAACCACACAACAAGGCACAGCAACCATTTTTTCAGAAAATTTTTATTGTCTGTGCTGAAATATGCCAGACCAAAGCCGGCAAGAGCCCCCATTACAGGCGGAAGCAGAAAGCCGCCTGTTGGAAAATTGGCCAACGTAACCCTGTCTATCCATAAAAACATTTCCCACATAGTTGTACTCCTTTATTTTACTGTAATTTCTCCTGTGTTCAGATCAGCTATGTATGTGGTGAACACATTTTCCTTTATATTTTCGCCGTCTGATTCCATTATACTGTAGATATATTCAAACTGGAACTTGCCGTCATTCACACCGCCTGCACTGCAACGTGGGTGTGCCTGATCATCTTCCAGTGGCAGATTGTCGCTTATCACGGTTTCTTCGCCTGTAAAGAAATCAAATTTTACCAAAGCGTCCTTTTCAACATCAAGAATATACAGGGCATCATCATATACACATCCGGCCATACTGCCCACAGTGAGCATGGATGGTATTCTTTTAACCATCTGGCTTTCACCTGTTTCAAGACTTACGGCAAAAAATGCAGTTGGCACAGGCGCCATATTGATATTCTGGCTGGCTATTATCATAATACCATCTTTTATTGATACGATTGATGGCATAAATTCATCCCCCGGCAAAGTGTAAAAAGTGGCGAATTCACCGTCTGCAAGGTCAAAGGAAAGTATGCTGTTTTTCCCCGTGTAACTGGCAACAAAATAGAGTTTTTCTCCATCAGTGGCCATATTGTCGCTTGATGTGGTGTGTTCTATGCTTCCTCTTTCTGCAATCAGTTCCATTTTATCCGACGGGTTGTCTTTGTTCAGTCTGTAAAGCTGGATTGTATTCCAGTCGGTTAACACCCCATACAACCCGTCTTCTGTATCAAAGCACACAAGTGATTCGATATCCGGAGAGTAGTAGCTTTCACCGATAAACTACTGTGTTTCAATGTTTACTTTTTCATTTTCAAAAAAGCCGATAACCCTGCCGCTGCTGCCGCCCACAGGCAATGTGATTTTGCCAATTTCTTCCTGCTTTGGATAACAGCCTGTAAACATAAACGACAATAAAAGTAATGTCATTGTAACTGAAATTATTTTTCTCATATGTACCTCCTGACATTGCTGTTTAAAATATAAACCTGTATTTGATTAAAAAGGGGGACAGTTTATTTTAATTAATTATATCACAGATTTCACAAAAAAAAAATAAAGTTTATAAAAATTTCACACCACCTTCACAGATGGTGTGAATTTTATCAGATTTTAAACAGTCTTCTTGCATTTTCGTTGGTAATACGGATAATTTCTTCTTTTGTCAGACCCAGTTCGTCTGCCATTTTCTGTGCCACAAAGTGGAGCATTGAGGAATCACAGCGTTTGCCGCGGTTTGGTTCCGGTGCCATATACGGGCAGTCTGTTTCAATCAGCAGTCTGTCCAGCGGAACAACCTTCAAGCTTTCAATGGCACGGCGGGCATTTTTGAATGTAATTACACCTGTGAAACCGATGTACAGACCCATTTTTACCAGCTGTTTACAGCTTTCCCGGCTGCCGGAATAGCAGTGCACCACACCGCTTTTCAGCGGATATTCTTCAAGAATATTAAGTGTGTCCAGCATAGCGTCACGGGTATGGATAATCAGCGGTTTGTCCAGTTTGTTTGCCAGCTGAATCTGCTTGATAAAGGCTTCTTTCTGTACCTGTGGTGACCAGCTGTCATCAAAATGATAGTCCAGACCTGCTTCCCCTACTGCAACTGCTTTAGGGTGGTGGAGCATTTCTTCAATTTCTGCCATAATGGCTTCATCCCTGGCCTGTATGGCATCGTGTGGATGGATACCAGCAGAAAAATACATAAATTCATTTTCGTCTGCCTGTTTCATAGCCAGACGGGCAGATTCAATATCTGCACCTACATTTACCACATTGCCTACACCACTGTCCTGTATATGCTGCAGGACCTGTCTGTAATCTTCTTTGAAAGAAGAATCGTTGTAATGGCTGTGGCTGTCAAATATTTTTTCCATATATAGTTACTTCCCAGGTTTTTCTTTTTATTATATACCAATTTATCTTATAAAACAATCAGACCTGTTTTATCATTCTGTAAAACATACCTTTGCCGGACGGGGTTGTCAGTTCATATTCATCCCCTGTTATAACATAGCCGGCGTTCTGATAGCATTTTATGGCTCTTTTGTTCCAGCTGCGCACCTGCAGGCCAAGTGGTTTGCCCGGGCATATTGCCGCTGCTATACCGTCACACAAAAGCAGCATCTGCCTGCCATAGCCCTGTGAACACAGGTCCGGTCTTACTGCAATGCCAACAGAAAATTTATTGTTGCGCTGTATAAGATTTATATAGCCTACAAATACATCTTTGTCATAAAAAGCATAATAATTGCCTGCGTTGGCGGGGTTGGCAATACCCTGCTGTGAAGAAACAAGGCTGTCATATGCCGGCAGATTGTATATTGCATAATTCCCTGTATAGTGCCAGTTGCATATATCCTGTTTTTCGCTTTCTGTAAGAATATTGTGATATGTCAGCATAATTCCCCCTACAGCAGAATGCTGTACCACAGACTGCCCCATATTATTGCACTGATTATGCCCACAATTACATCAGATGGATAATGGACACCGCCGATTGCCCTGATGGCCGCCAGCATAAAGCTGAGCACCATAAGAAAAGCACCCAGTACAGGCGAGATAATAAAGCCTGTAACTGCAATTATTGTCATACTGAAAACATGGCGGCTTGGCATACTTTTACCCTGTTTATCCTTGTGGATAAGGGGTTTTATGTCCAGCACCTGGTAAGGACGCGGACGGTCGATTTTTCTTCTGATAACTGTCAGCAGACAAAAGCCCACGGCTGGCACAGATATGGCAGGGATAATCGTCTGTATCTGCATAAAGTAAAGATACATCAGCATCAGCGGATAGGCCGCATAACCTATGGCTGTGATTAATAAATTCAGAGTTTTCAGCGCTTTTGTCCTGCCTGGTGTGCGGAAAGGTGCGCTGATTTTTTCATATTGTTTTGCAGTCATATATAAATCCTTGAAATAAAATTCTTATTATATTTTAAAATATGCACACTGG
>JAFULT010000037.1 GCA_017483145.1 Oscillospiraceae bacterium
CCAAAGGAAATCTATTTTGCCAAGAGCAATCTGGTAAACAACGCATTTATCTACAACGATGTGGCTGTTTCAATGGCTGAAAACCTGTCCAGTGACCTGTTTGTGGCAATTCCCCAGGCGGCGAATGACCTGCTGACCCTTGACGGCGTTCTGGCTTCCATCGTTGCAGTAAAGCTGGAAGACAGAATACAGGTTTCCGCACGCAGTCTGGGTGAAATCAATGTGCAGGTGCTTATGGAATATCTGGGCGGCGGCGGCCATCTTACAATGGCAGGCGCACAGCTGAAGGATATGACCATTGAGCAGGCAACAGAAAAAATCAAAGAAAGTATTGATAATTACAAAAAATAGCCATTGCTATTATTGGATTATAAATGTAAAATATAAAGATAAATATAAATTCAAGGAGATTATGAAATGAAAGTAGTTCTCTTACAGGATGTAAAAGACATCGGCAAAAAAGACCAGGTAGTAAATGTTTCAGACGGTTACGCAAGAAACTTCCTTCTGCCAAGAAAACTGGCAAAGGAAGCTACAGCAGCTGTTATGAATGATGTAAAAACAAAAGAAAGTGCAAAAGCACACCATAAACGGGAAGAAATCAAAGCCGCCAATGAACTGAAAGCAAAACTGGACGGCAAGGAAGTGACAATCAAAGCCAAAGCAGGCAAAGAAGGCAAACTGTTTGGCGCTGTTACAACAAAGGACGTTGCTGCTGCCCTGAAAGCACAGCACAAAATTGACATCGACAAAAAGAAGATTGTTATGAAAGATATCAAAACATTCTCCCGCGTTGATGCAGAAGTTAAAATTTACCCTGAAATCCAGGCAAAAATCACAGTTATTGTAGAGGAATAATAAATGGACCAGCTGGAAGTTACTCTTGAGGGGATGGGTGTAAACCAGCCTTACTCAATTGAAGCCGAACAGGCTGTGCTTGGCGCAGCCATCATAGATCCGGACCTTGTTTCCGCCATTGTGGAACAGGTAAGGGCGGAATATTTCTATGTGAAACAGAACAGGCTTATCTTCAACGAAATACTCACTCTGTTTATGGCCAACACACCGTCAGACTTTGTAACGGTGGTTGACGCTGTTGTCTCTGCAAAAATTTTCTCTGACGAAAACGAAGCCAAGGTATATCTGGCACAGCTGGCAGATACCGTTCCAAGTCTTTCAAATATACTGTACTACGCAAAAATTCTGAAAGACAAGTATATGGTGCGTTCCCTTATGGACACAGCGGCAGAAATCATCCGCCGGACACAGAATTCTGCAGATGCAGACCTGCTGCTGGAAAACGCAGAACAGAAAATCTATTCCCTGCGTCAGGGCAAGGACACACAGAGCCTTAAACATATTTCAGATGCAGCGGCCAAAAGCTTTGACCGTCTGCGCAAAATGTCCGGCAAGGACAAGGAAAAATACCAGGGTATCCCCACCGGCTTCCGTTTTCTTGATGACAAGCTGGGCAAAATGGGCCGCAGCGACCTTGTGATTCTGGCCGCCCGTCCTGGTATGGGCAAAACCTCATTTGCCCTCAATATAGCATCAAATATAGCATCCATGCAGAAACTGCCTGTGGCCATTTTCTCCCTGGAAATGTCCAACGAACAGCTGACAGAAAGAATCCTGTCATCACAGGCAGGCATCAGCAGCAATGCCCTGCGCACAGGCGATATACGGATTGCCGAATGGGATATTATTTCAAACGCAATCGGTCAGATTGCCGACTATCCTATCTATATGGACGACACACCGAATATCACAGTTTCTGATATGAAGGCAAAAATCCGCCGCCTTAACCAGAACCCTGAAACACCTAATGTGGGTGTGGTTATCGTGGACTACATACAGCTTATGTCCACCGGCAAACGCAGTGACAACCGTGTGCAGGAAATCAGTGAAATCACCCGTAATCTGAAGATTATGGCAAAAGAAATGGATGTGCCTATCATCGCCCTGTCACAGCTGTCCCGTTCTGCAGAAAAGGGCAGCGGCCGTGACGGCAGACCACAGCTGTCCGACCTGCGTGACTCCGGTTCCATCGAACAGGATGCTGACGTGGTTCTGTTCCTTTACCGCGATGCATATTACAACAAAAACGAAGATGCAGACCAGACAATGGCCGAATGTATCATCGCCAAAAACCGTCACGGGGAAAGCGGCACAATTCCGCTCAGCTGGGACGGCGCCCACACAAGATTTTATGATGTGGACTATACTCACAACGAATAATCACAATACAGGGCGGGGCATACCCGCCCCTTGTTGTAGAAAAACGGGATAAAATTATGCTGCCAGAAAAAGTATTCAACACACTTTCACAACACAATATGATATCAGCAGGTGACACGGTGGCTGTGTGCCTGTCCGGCGGGGCAGACAGTATGGCGCTGTTTCACTTTTTCTGCCGTGCAAAGGAAAAACTGGGCATAAATCTGATTGCTCTCCACGTAAACCACGGTTTAAGGGCTGAAAGCCGGCAGGAAGAAAAATTTGTACAGGCTTACTGCGCATCAGAAGCTGTGGACTGTATAATCACCCGTCTTGATATGAACAATAATGAAAAGCCACAGGGACTTTCCACAGAAAGCTGGGCAAGGGATTTAAGATATAAATTTTTCTTTGAGCAGGCTGAAAAAAACAGTGCCAAGCTGGCCACAGCCCACACACTGTCAGACAGGGCAGAGACAGTCCTGTTCAACCTGACCCGCGGCACATCACTGAAAGGTGCCGCAGGCATTCCGGCAGTAAGGGACAATATTGTCCGCCCGCTGATTGACTGTACCAGGGAGGACGTGGAAAAATACTGTGCAGACAACGGTATTCCCTATGTAAATGACCGGACAAACTTTCAGGATATTTACTCCCGCAACAAAATCCGTCTCAATGTGCTGCCACAGCTGAAGGCCATCAACCCGCAGGCTGAAAAGGCAATTGCCGCATTTGCAGAAGACAGCAGGGAAATATACACACTTTTAACTCAATTAAGTGATAATCTTTATAAAAAGGCCCTTGGCCTGGGTGGCCTGGACGTGAATATCCTGCTTTCAGAACACCCGGCGGTGGTAAAAAATATGCTGCGCAACCGGCTGGATAAGCTGGACTGCCTGTCAAAAGACAATGTGGAGGCGATTTATGCCGCCCTGCCACTGCAGTCCTTCAAACGTCAGCTGTCTGCCACAGTTTATTGCAGGGTAAAGGATGGCCGCCTTTCTTTTTACACTCCGAAAGAGAAAACCGGCCCGGTACAGCCGCCGGTTATGGATGTGTGCTTTGACACAATGCTGGCATTTACACATCACAACCTGTTGTTTTCTGTAATTCCTTATGAAGAATATAAAAGAATACAGGAAAATAACAAAAATCATTTAACATATGCAATAAATTATGATATAATAAAGGGTGTTGTTAGTCTGCGCACCAGAAAAACAGGGGACAGTTTTACATTTGCAAACAGAAATGTGACCAAAAGCCTGAAAAAACTGTTTATAGAGGACAAAATCCCGCGGGGCTTCCGTGACAGGATTGCCATTCTCACAGACGAAACCGATGCTGTAATCTGGCTGGCTGACTACGGTGTAAACAAAGCGTATATACCGGACAGCAACACAAAGAATATTTTATTGATTACATAGATGTAAAAAAGTGTACGGAGGATTTTTATTATGGTAAACGATATCAGAGAAGTGCTGCTTACAAAAGAAGAAATTGAAAAACTGGTTAAAGACCTGGGCGCCAGAATCACAGAAGATTACAAAGGCAAAAACCTGTTCCTTATCACAGTTCTCAAAGGTGCTTCCGTTTTTATGGCTGACCTTATGCGTGCAATTGACCTGCCTTGTGAAATTGAATTTATGGTTCTTTCTTCATACGGTTCAGGCACAACATCAACAGGCAGTGTAAAAATTGTAAAAGACATTGATCTGCCACTGGAAGGCAAAGATGTTCTTGTCGTTGAAGATATCCTTGACACAGGCTACACTCTGGACTTCCTGTTCAACCTGCTGAAAAAGCGCAATCCTAACAGTGTTGAAATCTGCACACTGCTGGACAAACCTGAACGCCGCAAAGTACAGGTTGCAGCAAAATACATAGGCCGTGAAATTCCTGATGAATTTGTTGTTGGTTACGGTCTTGACTACGATGAAAAATATCGTAACATGCCATTTATCGGCATTCTCAAACCTGAGGTTTATTCCAACTAAACCTTAAATTCGAATAAAGGAGAACCACTTTTGGTTAAACAAAGAAACAGACAACAGATACCGTTTATAGGTCTTTTGCTCACATTCCTTCTGGCTGCCATACTGTTCAACGGCAATATGAACTATACAGATATGAAAACCAGCCAGGTTATAGACCTGTTCAGAAACAATCAGGTAAAGGAATATACCATTGACCTTGGCAACGGCAAAGTTGAAATCATCACAAGACAGGACGAAGATCCTATCATCTATCAGGTACCTGATGTATCCTATTTTGTTGAAAAAATAGACCCATATGTGGAAGCTTGGAACAATGGTCATCCAAACGACCCTATTGTTTATGACTTTATCGTTCCAATGACCTTCCCTGCCTGGATCAGCGCCATTCCGTATATCATAATGATTGGCTTTATGGGCTTTTTCTTCTATATGATGTACAACCAGCAAAGCGGCAAAACCGGTGCAGGTGTGGGCAGAGCCAAAACAAAGGATGCTTCAGACCTGTCACAGCGCAAAACCTTCAAGGACGTTGCAGGTGCAGACGAAGAAAAGGAAGAACTGGTGGAAATCGTTGACTTCCTTAAAAATCCGGGCAAATTCAATGCCCTTGGCGCCAGAATTCCAAAAGGTGTGCTGCTTGTGGGCCCTCCGGGCACAGGTAAAACCCTGCTGGCAAAGGCTACAGCCGGTGAAGCAGGCGTGCCGTTCTATTCCATTTCCGGTTCTGATTTTATCGAGCTGTATGTTGGTGTAGGCGCATCCCGTGTCCGCGATCTGTTTGAAAAAGCCAAAAAGACAGCTCCATCCATTATCTTTATAGATGAAATTGACGCTGTGGGCCGCCAGAGAGGTGCAGGCCTGGGCGGTGGTCAGGACGAAAGGGAACAGACCCTCAACCAGCTGCTGGTTGAAATGGACGGCTTCGGTGCAAACGAAGGCGTTATCGTAATGGCTGCCACAAACCGTGCCGATATTCTGGACAAAGCCCTGCTGCGTGCAGGCCGTTTTGACAGACAGATTTATGTTGGCGTGCCTGATATCAAAGGCCGTCAGGAAGTTCTGGCTGTTCATTTCCGCGGCAAGCCAATCGGTCCGGATGTTGATATCAAAACAATTGCCAAATCCACACCGGGCTTTACAGGTGCAGACCTGGAAAACCTTGTGAACGAAGCTGCACTTATGGCTGCAAAGAAAGGCAAAAAAGCCATCACACAGGCAGAAATCGAAGCAGCTACAATCAAGGTTATTGCAGGTCCGGAAAAGAAATCCCGCGTTGTTACACCAAAGGAAAAACGTCTTGTTTCCTACCACGAAGCAGGCCACGCAATCGCACACTATTTCTGCCCTACAGCAGACCCTGTGCAGGAAATTTCCATTATTCCACGCGGTATGGCCGGTGGCTACACACTGTCTCTGCCTGAAAGCGATTCCAACTACAAGACAAAGACAGAAATGAGCGAAGAAATCGTTACCCTGCTGGGCGGCCGCTGTGCTGAACAGCTGATTCTGGACGATATTTCCACAGGCGCTTCCAACGACCTTGAAAGAGTTACATCCATCGCAAAAGCTATGGTTACACGCTACGGCTTCTCTGAAAAACTGGGCAACGTCGTTTATGGCGGTGCACCGGAACAGACCTTCCTTGGCCGTGACTACACACAGGGCAAAGGCTATTCAGAAGCAGTTGCAAACGATATCGACGTTGAAATCCGCCGCCTTGTTGACGAAGGTTACCACAGATGTATGGACATCCTGCGCACCCACGAAGACAAACTGCACATCGTTGCAAAAGAACTGATGGAAAAAGAAAAAATCAACGGCGAACGTTTCAGATATCTTATGTCTGACGATTATAAACCGGAAGAAATTGCACAGGATATTGTGGAAGAAGTTACTGAAGAAATTCAGCTTGAAACACCTATCCTTGAACAGACAGAAGAATCCGCTGCACAGACACCTGCAGACAATATGTAATAATTGCATTATAAAGGCCACCGACAGGTGGCCTTTTTTATATATTATGTATGATTTAAATATTGCAAACAATAACATATTATGGTATATTTCAAATATCGAAATATCTTACAAATAAACAATAAAGGATGTGACGCAATGGCAGATATGCATACAGGTGAATTTCACCAGGATGTCAATGAATTCTTTCCTACTGAAGAGCGGCTGGGCTCAACCAATATCACAGCAGCAAAAGGAAAAATTATGGCACTGGTCAGTTCCGTTTTCACAACAGCTGTAGCGGTTGTCTTTATGCTCAGTATGTATGTGGATTGCGTGCCACAGAAAATACTTTCCACCAGCGCACAGCTGGCTGTAAGTATATCAAACAAAACAGAGAATATTCACTGGCAGCTTGTGCTGGAAGGACAGCCCCGGGCCATACAGAGCGGTGTTCTTGAAAATGAAAAAAGCATGC
>JAFULT010000038.1 GCA_017483145.1 Oscillospiraceae bacterium
TGCAGAAATGTGTATCTGTAGGCGTTATCTGCCAGGACGGCCGTCCATTCCACGGTCCATGCCACGCACGTTTCAACTTTGCTTGCCCACACAGCGCCGTAGTTGAAGCATTCGACAGACTGACAAAATACGTTATCAACGCTGAATGGTAATTTATTATTAAGTCATATCAAAGAGATGCCTTCGGGCATCTCTTTTTTTGTGGGCGGATGTGGGCATCCGCCCCTACGCGTGTCATTCCGAAGGCGCAAGCCGAGGAATCTTTGCTCTGTAAATACCTGCAAAACAATAATATTGCTGCAATCAATACTGCAAAGATCCCTCACTGCGTTTCGGGACGACAATACTCTGGTTTTACGCTTATGTTATTTTGTAGGGGCGGGGTTCCATCCCCGCCCGTTGCCGATTCGCCATGTCCGACACCGCAGGTGGCGACTGTGTGCGAATGCCCGCCGCGGCTGTAGCGTAGCGCCTGAATGGTTTTGGCGCAGCCAAAAACGCGAGCCGGTAAGCATAGCGACAGAGTGGTATTCTGCGACAGCAGAATAAGCCGAGCCTGTCCTGCGAGGCTAACGGGTGCGAGCGTAGTGGTGCGGGCAAGGCAAAGCGGGGTTCCATCCCCGCCCGTTGATGATTGGTCCCGCCCGCTATGGTGGGGCGTGGCAATCGCTTCGCTTGCTGTGTCCGCCCGGTATTGTCTGTAAACCGCATACCTCTTGACAAAACGCTCCTACAGGTGTAGTATAGGAATAGATACTACACTTGTAGGAGGGTTATTATGCAAAAATTATCAGATTCCGAATGGCTGGTTATGTCAGTTCTGTGGGCAGGGGAAAACTGCCTGCTGGGTGAAATCACAGACAGCCTGTACCAAGATACAAAATGGAGCCGCAACACGGTGCACACATACCTTACCCGTATGGAGAAAAAAGGCCTGGTGGCAATCGACCGCACTGTTGACCCACACAGATATTCTGCCCTTGTCACAAGGGAAGACTGTTCCCGCCGCGAAAGACAGCAGCTGCTGAACAAGGTTTACGGCGGCTCTGTTGGCGACCTTGTGGCGGCATTCCTTAAAGAAAGCAAAATCTCTGCCGAAGAAAAAGAAAGACTGAACAGACTGCTGGACGATATGGAGGTGTAGCCTGTGAAAGACATATGGGGCTTTTTAAACCAGAGCCTGCAGCTGTCATCAATGGCGGTTATAATTCTTGCCCTTAAATTTATTTTCAGGGACAAACTGTCTGCCCGCTGGCAGTACGGGGTGTGGTCTGTGCTGGCTGTCTGCATCTTTATACCTGCAGGGTATTTTGGCGGCTATATTTTGCCTTGGCTGCATTTTCTCCTGCAGGCATATAAAGTCTATGTACAACAGAATTTCAGCCGGAAGATAACAGATATACTGTTTATGATATACATCGCAGGCGTTGCGCTGTATATAATCAGATATATTGTGGGTTATATCAGACTGAAAATGCTGATTTCCGCCGCTGATACAGCAGACACCGAAAACGCTGCCTGTGTAAAAGCTGTTGCAGACAGATACAACCTGCAGGTCTGCGATATAAAAATAATTACAGGATTGCCGTCAGCCTTTGTGTTCGGTCTTTTCAACCCTGTGCTGGCTTTGCCTGCAGACAGGGAAACTGATGAAAAAGTAATTCTCCACGAACTGCTGCATTTAAAGCACAAAGACCTGTGGCAGAATATTTTCTGGGCACTGGCAAAGGCTGTCCACTGGCCCAATCCGTTGATGCAATATGTTTTCAGAACCATACACAACGATATGGAAAGCCTGTGCGACTACAGGGTAATGGAACTGCTGGCAGGGGAAGACCGCAGGGAATACGGCAGAATACTGCTGTCTATGACCAACGATAAATATCCGTCAGCCTTTGGCACCACATCAATTTCCAACGGTGCACATTTTATTTCTGAAAGAATACAGGCCATTGCCCGCTTCAAAAAATACCCACAGGGTATGGGCATGGTGGCTGGCTGCATTGTGGCACTGCTGTTCCCCCTGGCCATAAAGGGCACGGCAATATCCTGTTTTGATGACACAAGATACACCGATAAAAACAGCTTTGAATACAGCCTGGCAGTGGCAAAGGCACAGCTGGCCCGCTGTACCACGGTGGACGGTGCTATAGATGCCTATGCAAAATCCCTGATTTTTGATTACGATATTTACGGCATTCCTGCCCTGTCAGAAAAGGAAACAGGACAATATACCTTGCCGGATATAAGCGGCTGGACACCGGAACTTTATGGAGAACTTTATTCAGTTGTAGGCATACAGCAGACAGACACAGGCAGTTACACTGCCAATCTTATGCTGAAAAAATTTATAAAAGGGGATAATTACGGCACAGAATATTATCTTATCCCTATTGAAATCACACAGGAAGACGGCTGGCGTGTACATCAGACAGCTGATTACAGACGAATTTTTGTGAATACAATGGATTACACCAGCGGCCCGCCAAATTCAATGGACTACAGCGGTATAATAAATATTGAGTATGATACCGCCTATGGCAAACTGAAAATAACAGGGGATACCATATGGTACAGGGGATATGACGAAGGATCTGTACCGATGTTGAATGCAGAATTCCCCCAAAAACGCGCAGAGCTGCAGACCTGGTTTGAACTGGACGAAAGCTGCTTTGGCTTCGGCTGTGCCGCAATTGCCACAGGTGCGCTGAAGGATATGGCTGACAGCCATAACACCGATGAAATGTCACAGGGTATGCTGGGCAACCAGACCATTGTCATGTCCAGCAGTGACGGCTACAGTATGAACAATACCGTCTTTGGCGAAAACTTTGACGGCATCCTGTGGGACAGCCTGATACTTGAGGCGGATAATTCCAATATACCTGCTGCCCTGCAGTTTGACCTGTGGCTGGGCACAGACCATTATCTGTCACTGAAAATCAATCTGGAAACGGGGGAAGTCTATGAACAAAACATATAGCCGGTCCATACGTTCTGTGGCCTGGGCATACATTTTCCTTTGCTTTCATATCAATATAGGCACAATTGACATCCTGCCGGACTGGTGGGGCTACTGTCTGATAGCTTCCGCCCTGCCTGCCATAATCAGAAAAGAGCCATCTGCCGCCCTGCTGAAAAACTTTGTGACAGCGATGACTGTGATTGAAGTGATAGAATGGATTGCAAAAGGTCTTGGCACCACAATGAATTACTATATTTTTTCAATTTTTGTCAGCGTGATTTATATCTATACCCATTTTCAGCTGCTGACAAACATTGCAGATATTGCCGACAGGGAGAATGCAGCCCCACACGGCACGGCAATCCGCGGTATGCGCAGCTGGGTTGTAATAGGTGTGACTGTCACAAATATTGTTATGGCGTTTCTGCCAAACCTGTGGCTTGTTTACGGTATAGCAATTGTAAACCGGCTGATTTTTATAATCCTGCCAGCACAGCTGTTTTCCTATGCAAAGGATGAACAAAGCAGGGAAACCCTGCACTGAAATGTTAAAATTAACGATTACAAAATATGTTATTTTTTTAGCAAACTTGTACAATTCGTTTATTTTTCTACAGCTTTTATAGATATTTGTTTCCTGTTGTAAGTAAAAAAATACAAATGTAAAATATGTGTGAACAATAATTCTTAAAAGTGCACAAAAATTTTCAACTTAATTAATCAATTTGTAGATTTTGGAAATTATCTATTCACAAATTTACTTAACTGTAGTAAAATGTTACTTGACAAAGTACCGCCCAAAAAAATCTTGCGGTGCTAAAACGAAAGGATGGTATACTACCATGGCATATTCTAAATTTGCAAAAAGATATGACTTTGAAACAGTTATGGACCGTCGTGGTCTTGACTCAAGCAAATGGGACAACATTCCAATCCCAGGCGCAAAAGTAGAAGAAGGTTTCTCACACATTCCAATGTGGGTTGCTGATATGGACTTCCCAACAGCTCCATCAGTTATCGACGCTATCGTTGGCAGACTCTTCGCTTCACCAGCTATGGGTTACTTTGGTCTGGCAGGCACAGGTTTCTACGATGCTATCATCAAATGGCATAAAGAAAGAAACAACGTAACAATCGAAAACCCAGACGTTATCTCCTACGAAAACTCTGTTCTCGGTGGCGTTTCCAACGTTATCCGTGTTTACACAGACGAAGGCGATCCAGTTCTCCTGCACAGCCCAACATACATCGGCTTCACAGGTACTGTAAATGCTGCTAAACGTACA
>JAFULT010000003.1 GCA_017483145.1 Oscillospiraceae bacterium
ACACTGAATGGCGTATTTCTATGCCGCTTTCTTCCCCGGGAACTTTGCCTTTAATATAGTCTATATTATTTGACATCAGCTTTTCCCTCCATTTTTTCTATAAATGATGGTCTTAAACCTTCTTTGATAAGTATGCCTTTCTGTATTGGAGACAGTTTGGCACTGCCGCCTTCAATAATTCTGTACAGATAGTTTTTAACTGTGCCGCTGATGCGGTAATTGTCCAGGATATTCACACCAACCAGACCATTTTCGCCGATAACAGCTTCTACATACAGGCCTTTGTCAATATGGCCGCTGGTTACAACCTGGCCTTTCAGCCTGTTGTCGCCAAAGCCGATAAAGTCCATATCCATAAAATGGGTGATATTGTGCATAAAGTTGCCGTCAAAGCTGGCGGTTGCACCTGCCATATTTGCACCGGCTGTAATGCCCTGATGTGCTGCGTTTGCCCACAGGCCTATAATCATTTTGTCCTTGCTCTGCAGTTCGCCGCCTTCACTTACATCACCTGCGGCATAAACGCCTTCAGCAGATGTGGCCATATTGTCATCAACTATGATGCCACGGTTGATTTTAATCTGTGCAGGGTCAGCGATGGACACATTTGTTCTTGTGCCGATACACAGCACAATAAGGTCAGCATTTACCACTGTGCCGTCGCTCATATTGCATTTGTATCCGCAATCTGTTTTTTCAACAGACTGCAGTGCACTGCCAAGGGCAAGGTTCACGCCTTTCTCTGCAATTCTTCTTTCAATTTCCTTTGCCACATTTTCATATGCAGCCAGCGGGAAAATTCTTGGGGCCATATCTGCCAGTGTGGTCTTTATGCCTTTGTTGTTCAGCAGTTCCACCACTTTGATACCAACCATTGAAGCACCTACAACAAGGGCTGATTTATAACTGCCGGTGTCCAGGGCATTTTTCAATTTAATGGCATCATCAAGGGTGCGCATATAAAAAGCTTCCTGTGGAGCAAGACCTTCAAACTTTGGTGCAAATGCACTGGCGCCTGTGGCAATAAGCAGTTTGTCAAAAGTGTGTTTTTCTCCGTCTTCCATAACCACAGTTTTTGCCTGTGCATCAACCTTTGCCACTTTTTTGCCAGTAATCAGATTCAGCTTCAGCCCGTCACTGATTTTTTCCAGACTGCCGAAAGGGAACATTCCTTCAAACGGAATTTTCCCCGCCACATAATATGTGGTAAGCATAGGGTTGTACGGCGCATAGCTGTGTTCGCTGAACACAGTGATATTGCCGTCCGGGTCGTTTTCTCTTATGGTTCTGGCGCCGTAGTAACCGGCACAGCCAAAACCGATAATCCCGTAGTTTGCCATTTTTGTCCTCCTGTTAAACATTGGGATGAATCGATATAAAAATATCTTATAATTATATGTATTTTATCAATTCAGCCGGGTATGTGTCAACCGATACAAGAATACAATTGTGAGAATAAACCCCTTTCCTGTTGTACAGTTTGTATAACAGGGAAGGAAACCCGCTGTATTTATTGATTTTAAACAGAACCAGCCCTGACTTTATGCATAGTCAGGGCTGCTTTTCAATCGTTTAATGATTTCAGATATACTGAAAGGATATTAAAAGCTGTTTCTTTATACTTTGGTTATCTCTTTTGCCTTTGGCAGAGTTGTTTGGTTCTTTTGGCAATTTAATCACCTCGATTATACTTTGTTATATCAATCTATTAGCAGAATTATATTTTATATATTGTTAAATGGTTGAGTAAAATTTCATATAAGCTTTTCATTGTTTCAACACTTATTTACATTATTCTTTTTACAAAGAAGACAGTAAAGTCAATTAAATTGACACAGATTATCCCCATAAAGTATAATTAAATAAACAGATAAATTGGAATTTGACTAACAGATAAATAGATTAGAATTGGAGATAACTTACTTATGGAGATATTAGAAATATCAAATGATATAGAGAAAAAGAATATAACAAGATATATACTTGAAGCATTACCTGATTGGTTTGGAATTCCTGAATCAAGAGAAGAATATATAGAAGATAGTGTTGGTAAAATATTCTTCTGTGCATATAAAGATGAAAAACCAGTAGGTTTTCTTTACCTAAAACAAACAGGAAAAGATACAGTAGAACTTGCTGTTATGGGAGTGCAAAAAGAATACCATCGAAATGGAATAGGCAAATCATTATTTGAATGTGCCAAAAAAGTAATTTGTGAAAAGGGATATTCATTTATACAAGTAAAGACTGTTCAGATGGGTAAATATGAGAATTATGATAAAACCAATAGATTCTATATTTCGCTTGGTTTTAAGGAGTTTGAGATATTTCCAACATTGTGGGATGAAAGGAACCCTTGCCAAATATATGTAATGGCATTATAACAAATTCCAATTTGTAGGTGTGCAATGGAACTCAAGCTGATAGAATTAACACATAAAAATGATGTTTGCAAAACATACGAGATATACAAACACTGTATGTTTCTGCCAACCGAAGAAAAATTCAATAATAAAATAGATACATTTCTTATTGATAACTCTGTAAAAATCTTTGCTTGTTTTAATCAAGGCGAAATTGTTGGCGTAATTGTCATTTCATTTTCAGAGCAGCGCAAAATTGAAATAATAGGCATTGCTGTAGAATTATCTGCTCGTGGCAAGGGCATTGGTTCTTATATGATAAATCAAATAGTAACGTATTATGGTTTAACATCCGTATATGCCGAAACAGATAATGATGCTGTTGGTTTTTATCTAAAGAATAATTTTAGCGTTACAGAGTTCTATGAAACCTATGGTGATGAAACGGTTCTCCGTTATAAATGTGAATTAAATCGATAGATAAATCCCAATTTGTCGAACAGAAATAAAACAGGAAGCATTTCTGCTTCCTGTTTTTTATATATCAATTTTCCAAAAGAGAGATGTATTTATAAATAGTCGTTCTGCTCATATCACAGACTCTTGCGAACTTCGGTGTAATAAAACCATATTCAGTACAATTTCAGTACAACTTTTTTAAATTTCTGTACTGAAATAATGTAAAAGTATTTTCAGACAAAAGAAAAAAGCCTTGACTACTGGGATAGCCAAGACTTTGTGGTTGCGGAGGCTGGATTTGAACCAACGACCTTCGGGTTATGAGCCCGACGAGCTACCATGCTGCTCCACTCCGCGATATCTATTTTTTAGCGTAAAATTATTATAGCACAGTAAATCACTGTTGTCAACACTTTTTTGAAAAATTTTATTTTTCCGGAAGCCACATCGGCCTCCGGAAAAAATGTAACCAGAACGATTAGTCTTCAAATGCTTCAGAAACTGTTTCAACGATATCTTCTGCTGCGTCAGCAACGATATCTTTTACTTCTTCAACAACTTCTACATATTCAGGTTCTGCATCGTCTGTGAAGATAAGTTCTTCATAGTCAGCAGATTCTTCGTCAGCTTTGTTCTTCTTGTAAACATAGTAACCAGCAGCACCAAGAATTGCACCTGCAGCAGCCAGAACTGTAATACCGGCAAGTAAATGTTTCATATTGTAGTCTCCTTCTCGATTACTTCCTAATAATAGGCTTTTCCTTAATATTCCATATCTGTAAAAATATGAAAAGATATTCTTACAATTATAGTATACCACTTTTTTTCAACTATACAAATGAAATTTTTGTGTTAATACAAAAAATTGTCAATTGACTTATGCTTTTAAGTATAATATAATTATTGTTTAGGTAGAAATACTTAACTTTAATTAATAAGGTGATTGATATGAACAATAAAACAATGGTTTTAATAAAAAAATATATGATAGTTATTATCGGCCAGATCATTATCGGCATTGGCTGTGCATTTATGGTTACCAGCGGACAGGGTAACGACCCTATGGGTGTTATGGTAAGCGGTTTCAGCCAGATGTTCAGCATTCCTTTCGGCACAATGACAAACATTATCAGCTTTATAATCTTTGCAGTTATGCTGGTAGTTTACCGCAAAAGGCTGACACTGACAACCCTGATTACAGTTTTTGTAATCGGCTGGACCATCGACCCGGTGAACAAGCTGCTTGCAGTTGTAAACGCACCTGAAATGATAGTAAAATTTGCCTATCCGCTGATTGGCTGTATTATTATCAGTATCGGCGTTGCATTTTACCTGTGCATTGATTTTGGTGCAGGTATCACAGACAATGTAATTCTGATGATTGCAGACCTTACAGGCAAGTCCTACGCATTCGGCTGTTACTCACTGTATGCAGTTTATGTATTGATTGGTGTTATCACAGGCGGTGTATGGGGTTATGCAACAATTCTTGGTCTGGTGCTGAACGGCAAAATCATTGACAGTCTGATTCCTGTTTTCGGCAAATCCGTTGCAGTATGGGCAAACAAATAATTCAATAATCAACACGGTATACTGTAACAGCAAACAGACAGCAACCGCAAAAACAATGGCAGGCACAAAATGTGTCTGCCATTTTCAGTATATGATAAAATCTGATTTTGTTGTTATATGGTTTCTGACTGGATTTTTGCCATTTTGCGGAAGTCGGCCATTTCCCTGTCCAGTTCTTCCCTTATCTGTCTTAAATCGTGGTGCACCAGTTTTTTTCCGCTGACAGTCTGCACTCCGTCTATCCACACACTGTCCACATTGGAAGGGTTGGCACTGTAGACGATGGCAGAATACGGGTCGTGGATAGGAAACATATTTGCAGAATCAGTCTCGATCAGGACTATATCCGCTTTTTTACCCACTTCAAGGCTG
>JAFULT010000039.1 GCA_017483145.1 Oscillospiraceae bacterium
AAGCCGTCAGCGAAAGAAATACCGCCTTCACAGCGCACTTCTGACCAGTAATAGGCATAAGTTTCTTCTACCTGTGGAATAACAGCAGATGCATCAGCAAATGTAATTACTGTACCCGGTTTGTGTTTGATTCTTGGAACAAGATGTGTCTGTACAACTGCTTCTGTGTCGTCTTCATTGTGTGCCAGCAGCACTTTGCCGGTAACTGTCGCGTTTTTGCCCACAATGGCTGTGGAGCAGTTGCCTCTGTCACTGCCCATATATTCATATACCAATTTTTCCATAACGTACCTCCGTAGATATATCGTATATCCTTTGGTTTTAATATATCATTTAAAGTAATCAAAATCAATGCAAACATAAAAATAAGCGGATAGAAAAATCCGCTTATTTTTTATATATTATGTATTATTCCCATTCAGCACAGTTCTTTGCAATTTTTTCTTCGCCAAGTGTTCTGATAAGTGATTTTGCCCACTGCCATGCTTTTTCAGCCTGCCGGCAGGTGTATGATGTAAGCAGTTCTTTTGCGGCATCAATATCCACATCTTTCAGTGCAAGATATGCCTGCTCAATACCGGCTTTTTCTGTTTCCCACTGTGCTTCAAGAGCAGCTTTTGATTTTTTAATGTATTCGTTTGTGCCTTTGTAATCAAATTCTGTGAAGAAATGCAGTGTTCTGAATGTCCACCAGGCTTTTGCAGGGTCATAATCCAGTTCAGCATCATCAACAAAGAAATGTGATACCTGTGCTGCTTCCGGACCCATCCAGTTATAGCCTTTTGGAATTCTTGTAAGTGCTACAGGATACCAAGGTGCATATGGTGTGATACAAGGTTTTGGGCTGGCACGCAGCATCCTTGTAAGATTAATATCATCATTGAATTCAACAACAATGCTTTCCACAGTTGTATTGCCGCATATTGATGAAACACCTGTGCGGTGAGGGTTGCGTTTATACCCGTCTGTTTCATCATCAGGTGTGCCTTCATAATGGAAAGAAAGAACTTTCTTCAAATCTTCTGCACAATATTTTTTGTCAGCCTTAAAAGTAAATGGTTTGATTTCATCATCAGACAGTTCCACACCTTTAAGCAGACGCCATGCATTCCTTGCGCGGAGAATATTATTTGGTTTCAGCGGACCATCCTGGTATGCTGCTGCAAAATCAAAGTCGGAGTAATCACCTTCAACAGCAGGTGTGTACCAGCCGTTTTCTATAGCAAAGCTTACAACATTTTCTGACCAGAAGAATTTCTTGTGTTCTGTATCTGTGAAATCAACTTCGTGGATTGTGTAATGGTTAGGAATATAGAAAACTTCATCATCACCAACACGTCTGGCAACATAGTTATGTCCTTTAGGCACCCGCACTACCCAGGCTTCGTCCTTGTCTGCGATTGAATAGGAACGTGATGAAAAATATCCAAATGTTTCAATCAGCCATGCGGCTACAAGCACACCTTCCCTGGCTGTTTTTGCTCTTTCGGCAACAAGACGGCGCAGGGCGTAACCCATATCATATGCTTCCCTGTTGTCCCTTTCACAGCCTGTGGCGTCTTTACTTGGACGGCAGGCATTACTTACCACCACAACGCCGTGTTCGTTTACAAAACCGTCAGCAAAGGAAATACCGCCTTTGCAGCGAACTTCTGACCAGTAGTAAGCATAGGTTTCTTCCACCTGCGGAATAACTGCTTTTGCATCCGGGAAAGTAATCACAGAACCAGGTTTGTGTTTGAATCTTGGCACATAATGAAGCTGAACTATACAATCTTCATCATCTTCATTATGACCCAGCAATACTTTACCGGTAACAGATGCATCCTTGCCTACAAGAATTGTACTGCAGTTGGCATTTTCGTTTTCTTTAAGAAAAAAATAATCAGACATATATACGCCCCTTTCAAAGTTTACTTTTCAACTTCTTACAACTTAATATACCATTTATTCTTTTTTATTTCAAGTAAAATGTATAATAAATATTATTTAATTAATCCAGATAATATTCAAACAACTATATGACAGTATAAAAACAGGAAGCCTTTCAGCTTCCTGTTTCTTATTATTTATTTAAAAGATACATTGCTATAACACTTGCTGTAATAAAGATAAAAAGAAGAATGATAACAATAAATGATTTACTGTTGGCAGAAAACTTCTTTTTATTGCCGAATTTGCCCAACTGATAGGAATTGAACAACCAGATAAAAATCAAAACTATTGGTACGGCAATTAATCCACCTTGCAAGCCTAACTCTGTACGAGGTCTGAAAAAAGATATTCCTCTCATATAATCACACTCCTTTGGTAAATTGAACGTTAACTGTTTTTCTTACTTACAAAAATTGCAACAGCACAAAATATAAAGAAAAATATAAGTCCAGTTTTCATTAAATATCTCCATATGGATCAGAATCTGTTTTTATTATTAAAACGAGCAGTAAAATCAATCCAACAATATATTTTGACCAACAACGTATTCTTTATATTTATATTTTACAATATGTGGTATATACATATCAACCGGATAACGATACATTTCATAAAAATATCATTGTTTACATAAAAAAAAAGACCTGACAAAAGTCAGGTCTTTGGTGGAGACGATCGGGATCGAACCGACTACCTCTTGAATGCCATTCAAGCGCTCTCCCAGGTGAGCTACGCCCCCATATCAAGTTTGCTTAAATATAATAGCATATAAGAGATAAAAATGCAAGTATTTTTTGCAATTTATTTATTCAGTTCTTTTGCTGACACTTCAAGTGCCACTTCAATCACTTTGTCCATATCGTAGTATTTGTATTCACCCAGACGGCCGCCGAAGATTACATTTTCTTCTTTGTCAGCCAGAGCTTTATACTGTGCATACAGAGCGCTGTTTTTATCGTCATTTACAGGATAGTATGGTTCATCACCCTGTTTCCATTCTGCAGAATATTCACGGCTGATAACTGTTTTTTCCTGTGTGCCGAATTCAAAATGCTTGTGCTCAATAATTCTTGTATATGGAGTTTCACTGTCTGTATAGTTTACAACTGCATTGCCCTGATAGTTGTCTGTGTCCAGCACTTCTGTTTCAAAGCGTACACTGCGGTACTGCAATGCGCCAAGTTTATAATCAAAATATGCATCCACAGGACCTGTGTAAATTATTTTGTCTGCCAGTTTGTCCAGTTCTTCTTTATTTTCAAGGTAATCCACACCAAGACGAACCTCAACATTGCCCAGCATATTGGCAACCAACTGTGTATAGCCGCCATTCGGAATGCCCTGATACAGTGCATTGAAGTAATTGTTGTCATATGTAAATCTTACCGGCAGTCTTTTGATGATAAAGGCCGGCAGTTCTGTGCAAGGTCTGCCCCACTGTTTGCCTGTATAACCTTTAACCAGTTTTTCATAGATATCTGTACCTACAAGGCTGATTGCCTGTTCTTCAAGATTTGCAGGCTCTGTAATACCGGCAGCTGCCTTCTGCTGTTCAATTTTTGCTTTGGCTTCTGCAGGTGTAATTACACCCCACATTTTATTGAAGGTGTTCATATTGAAAGGCATATTGTAAATTTCGCCTTTGTAATTTGCCACAGGGCTGTTTGTATATCTGTTGAACTGGGCAAACTGATTTACATATTCCCAAACCTGCTTATTGTTGGTATGGAAAATATGTGCACCATACTGATGTACATTGATACCTTCCAGTTCATATGTGTAAATGTTGCCTGCAATGTGATCTCTTTTATCAATCACAAGACATTTTTTGCCTGCTTTAGTTGCTTCGTGAGCAAAAACTGCACCATACAGACCTGCACCTACAATAAGATAATCGTATTTCATTTAGTTTTCTCCTATTTTCAATCTTCAAATTCAAGGGTAAGGCCAGAACCTGTTTTTATATAGGATGTAACCTTATTGGCAAAATCTGCAATGGCCGGACCTGTGCAATGACAAACTCCTGCATATTTTATGCCGCTTTCATTGAAGTATTTAACTGTTTCTTCAACGCGCTGTGGGTTATAAGGTACAAGATGTGTACCGCCAAAAATAGCAACTATATTTTCGCCCGGAAAGTGCTTTTTAATTGTTTCAAGGATATTCATAATGCCGTTGTGGGCACAGCCGGAAAGAACAACAGGACCTTCTTTTACTCTTATTACACAGGCCTGCTCATCACGGAATTCATCCACAACATATTCCCCTGCAGACGTCTCCATACGGGATGCCGGAAATACCGCCTCTATACCGCGCTGTACAGGGAAATTAGCAACAAGATAAACATCATCGCTGATTTTGTATAAATCATCTGCAATAATTCTCATACCGAATTTGCCATTGGTGAAAAACCATTCCAACGGCATTGCCGGGCCAACCATTTCAAGATTATTGGCTGCTGTCGGGTCGGTTTCAGGGTCAAAACGTTGATCCCAGTATTTTCTTGTATGGAAACCCTGGTGCAGTAAAATCTGTACATCGGCAGTGAATTTATCTTTCATAAACACAAAACCGCCTGCGTGGTCAACATGGTTATGGCTGAAAGCAACTACATTTACCTGTGAAAGATCTATACCCAGTTTTTCTGCATTTTCCCCTGCAGCTCCGAAATAGCCGCAGTCAAACACCAGTTTTATATTGTCCTTTTCAACGTAAACAGATGTGCCGTGTTCACCTTTAAGACCATCTGCTACAACTGAATTTTCTGATAAAAATACTAATTTCATAATAAATACCTGCTTTAAGTTTATAACTATATTATAAACAAAAAAGACTGTCTTTTGCAAGACAGTCTTTTAATATGCATTAAGCTAAGTATTACAGC
>JAFULT010000040.1 GCA_017483145.1 Oscillospiraceae bacterium
ATTCTGAGCGAGTGTAACGAGTCGACGCGTGCCCTTCAGGGTAAGAATCTTTGCTCTACAGCTTTCTGTAGAGCAATTATTTTTATGTTTCTTTAATTGCAAAGATTCCTCGCTTATGCTCGGAATGACATTTCGCTTCGCGCAATGCTTGAAGCTAAAGCATTTTCCGCCAGTATAGCTGGTGGTTGTCTGTATAAAAAAACAGCCCCGGACTGGTTTCAGTCCGGGATTTTGCCTTTTATATACTTATTATATTATTCTCTGGGTACAATGCCTTTGTCCTTTTTCTTTACAAACTGTATTTCGCTGAGAACAAGGCTGCATACAATCAGTCCGCCCCCCAGCAGAAGATTTATTGTGAACGGTTCATAACCGAACAGCACGCTGAAAATACTGCCGAACACGCCTTCCAGCATAAGGATAAGGCAGGCTGTGGAAGCAGACAGATGGCGCTGTGCCACAATCTGCAGGGATTGCGCTATAAAGTTTGAACCGATGGACAGATACAGCACCGGCAGGATAACCTTTGTCCAGGCCACTGCGGCAAAGCTGATTTCTTCAAACACCAGCATATACACAAGACCTGCGGCAAAAAGTGTGATGCCCATCATAAAAGCACCTGTGGAGAAATGGCCGCACTCCGGCTGTTTTGCAAGAAAAACAATTGACAGACCAAAGAACAGCGCGCCTATCACTGTGTACAGGTCGCCAATATTCAGAACAAACTCTGTTTCAAACGCCCCTGTCAGCACGCCCATACCGGCCATACAGACCACTACTGCCAGCAGATTGCGCAGTTTTGGTCTGATTTTAAAGATTGCCCAGGCCATAAAGGGTACCATTACCACATTTGTGGTGGTAAGGAAAGACGAGTTTGAAGGTGTGGTGTACAGTGCACCTATGGCCTGTGTGATAAAGCCCAGGGCATTGAAAGTGCCTACCAGCATGCCGTTGGTAAATTCTGCCTTTGACATTGACAGCACATTTTTGGGAAATGCCACAAATACCACTGTTGAAAATATAAACCCGCGGGCCATATTCAGCATACCGGCGGACATACCCCGGTCCAGAGCCATTTTTATACCTATGAAGCCGCCGCCCCATATAACTGTAACTATAACAAGCAAAATAATTGCTGTGGATTTTTTCATAAAGCCTCCTGTGGTCTGCAGTAACAGACCAGAAGATTATAACATTTTGCAGAAAGGTTTTCAATCTTTAATACCAGACAAAAAGCGGACAGAAACCTGTCCGCCTTTATTAGTATACATATTATTTAAGGAAGCCGGAGATAATCTGTTCTTCTGCTTCTTTTTCTGTCAGACCCAGAGTCATCAGCTTGATCAGCTGTTCACCTGCAATTTTGCCGATGGCAGCTTCGTGAATCAGGCTGGCTTCTGTGTGGTTTGCCTTGATTTCCGGAATAGCTGTTACCTTTGCATTGTTCATAACAATTGCGTCACATTCTGTGTGGCCGCTGCATTCATTGTTGCCGTATACACGGGAGATGAATTCCTGATAGGAATCATCCTGTGCAACAGAACGGGAAACCACGTGTGCAGAGGATTTTTCGCCGTAAAGGTCGATTTCAAACTCTGTGATAGCTGTCTGTGTGCCGTGTGTCAGCAGTTTTTCGCCAACTATAAGTGTAGCACCGTCTGCCAGTTTTGCAATTGTTTTGCGGTTTGTGGAGTCCACACCGCGGATCTGTGCTGTTTCCATTTCAAAATAGCTGTTTTCGCCCATTTCGATAACAGTTACAGGGTTCATGATTTTTTCACCGCGGCCGTCACCGTAACCGTAGTGTTTTTCCACATATTTAACCTTTGCATTTTTGCCGATGAAAAAGCTGTGCACGCCGTCGTGCTTGCTGGCAAGGTCGCCGCCGTTGTGGATGCCGCAGCCTGCAACAATCACAACGTCTGCATCGTCACCGATGTGGAAATCGTTGTAAACCATTTCTTCAATACCGCTTTCGGAAAGCAGTACAGGAATATGGATACTTTCTTTTTTTGTGCCCGGTTTGATGATAATATCAATACCGTCTTTGTCTTCCTTTGAAACAATGTCAATGTTGGCTGTTGTGTTTCTGCCTGCAGATGTACCGTTTGTGCGGATGTTGTAAGCGCCGGCAGGTACTTCGTGCAGGTCTGCCACCTGTTCCAGAAGATTGAGCTGAATTTTATCTAACTGCATTGCCATATTGTTTACTCCTTAATCTGCGGACATACTGAAGAAATGCCCAGAATCTGTGGCATAATTTCTTCTTTTGAGCCCACCTGTGCAATTTCGCCGTCCTTCAGGAGAACGATTTTGTCTGCAATATCCAGAATTCTTTCCTGGTGGGAAATGATAAGGATGTTGCCTTTGATGCTTTCGTGCATTGCTTCAAACACTCTGATAAGGCTGTTGAAGCTCCACAGGTCAATGCCTGCTTCCGGTTCATCAAAGAGGGACAGTTTTGTGCCGCGGGCAAGAATCATAGCGATTTCAATTCTTTTCAGTTCGCCGCCGGAAAGTGAAGCGTTAACTTCACGGTTGATATAGTCGCGGGCACACAGACCAACTTCTGACAGATAGTTGCAGGCTTCTGCGAAAGTCAGCTTTCTGCCTGCTGCCAGATTGATAAGGTCTTTTACTGTGATGCCTTTGAATCTTACAGGCCGCTGGAAAGCAAAGCTGATACCTGCTTTTGCCCTTTCTGTAATGCCCAGGTCTGTGATATCCACGCCGTCCAGCAGAATCTGGCCGGATGTAGGTGTGATAATGCCGGCAATAATTTTTGCCAGTGTGGATTTACCGCTGCCGTTTGGCCCTGTGATAACCACAAATCTGTCGTCAATTGTAAGATTTATATTTTTAAGAATTTCTTTTTTACCGTTGTCTGTTACTGTGTAACTGACATTTTTCAATTCTAACATTTTGTTCTCCGTAGGGTTTATTTTGACACAGTATTGTACTGTGTGATTTGGTATAATCAATATACACTAAAACAGTATGTTTTTCAATACTTTTGTGACTGGCACACATTTATCAGCCGTGGTGTTCTTCCAGCAGTTTGCGCTGTGCTGCCCACAGTCTGTCTGAAAGGTCAACATAATATTTGTGCGGGTATTCCAGACGTTTCAGTTCGTCCCACAGTGTATCCAGCTGACGCATGGCATTTTCGCGTATCTGCACCAGTGAAGGGCTGTCATATACACGTCTGCCTTTTTCAAATACAGGCACCAGCAGCGGTTTTATTGTAATATCCACCAATGTCTGCTTTTTCCATGGTTCCAGCGGGCTGAAGATAGTGATTTCGTTCAGTCCGGACGGGTCTTCGTCCCACATTGTCAGATAGTCTGCCTGTGCTTTGCCTGTGTGGTTGGAATAGATTCTCCACACCTGCTTTTTGTATGGAATTGTAACCTTTTCAAAGCTTTCGCTGATTTTTATTTTTGGTATATATTCGCCGTCCCTGTTTACGGCAACCAGTTTGTAAACGCCGCCCAGGACAGGGTTTGTCCGGCTGGTGATAAGTTTTTCACCGATGCCGAAAGAGTCTATTCTGGCATCGTTTATCAGCAGGTCACGCACAATATATTCATCCAGGGAGTTGGATGCCATAATCTTGCAGTCCTGATAGCCTGCTGCGTCCAGCATTGCCCTGGCTTTTTTGGACAGGTAAGCAATGTCGCCGCTGTCAATGCGAATGCCCACAGGGCGCTTGCCCATAGGTTTCAGCACTTCGTCAAAAACTCTGATTGCATTTGGAACACCGCTTTTCAGCACGTTGAAGGTATCCACCAGCAGCACTGTGCTGTCCGGATAGATAGTGGCATAGGCTTTGAAAGCTTCATATTCTGTATCAAAGCTCTGCACCCAGCTGTGGGCCATAGTGCCGGAAGCCGGAATGCCAAAGTCACGTTCCATCATTGCATTTGATGTGGAAACACAGCCTGCAATGTATGCAGCACGGGTGCCATAGTTGGCAGCATCCACACCCTGTGCACGGCGTGCGCCAAATTCACTTACAGCACGGCCCATGGCAGAACGCACAATGCGGTTTGCCTTTGTGGCGATAAGTGTCTGGTGGTTCATAATGATAAGCAGTGTTGTTTCCACCAGCTGTGCCTGAATCATAGGACCTTCCACCACAACCATAGGTTCTTTAGGGAACACCGGTGTGCCTTCCGGAATGGCCCATACGTCACATTCAAATTTGAAATTGCGCATATATTCAAGGAATTCTTCGCTGAACACACCTTTGCTGCGCAGATAGTCTATATCATTGTCATCAAAATGCAGATTTTCCAGATAATCCATAGCCTGTTCAAGACCTGCTGTTATGGCAAAACCGCCTGCATCAGGCACTTTGCGGAAGAACAGGTCAAAAACGCCTATGTCATCTTTGCGGCCTGACTGAAAAAAGCCGTTTGCCATGGACAGTTCATAAAAGTCTGTAAGGATTGATAAGTTGCGTGGGTCTTTAACACTGTATTTGCTGTTTTTCATAGTGGTAATCTCCTGCGGTTCCTTCATAAATTTTTGTGAAATTGAATTTATAAAAATCCTCCGGCTGTGTCAGAGAATAATGTTTGTCAAATTTGAGAATATCCCTGAAGCAGTATGCCACAAAGCTGGAACAGGTGTATTTATGTGACCTGTGCCAGGGTATGCCGAACAGTGCCACAGGCAGCCCCATAATATTGTATTCATACTCTTCTCTTTTTCTTTTGAATTCAGACAGATGTCTGTTCAGCAGCCGGTATTCAGTTTCGTCCAGCTCTGCTTCAAAAACCAGAATCTTTGTCTGTGGTTTCATACCGAAATAACCTGTATGTACACCTTCGGAAATAAAGCCGGCAGGCAGAAGCCTTCTTGGGTTTTTGCGGCCGAAGGAATAGAAATTATCCAGATCCGGTGTAAAGGCAAGTGATGTATGATTGTAGTATTTATGTGTAAAAAAGCGTACAAGCAGCGCCACAATTGTGTTGGAGCGACTTAAAACTATATATGTCTTTTTCATAAATTCTCCTGTTTTATTATCTATGTAAAGCAGAAGTGTTATCTTCTTCTGCGGTGAACTTTCTGCATTTTTTCGTGTTTTCTGAACTGTGAGTAAGTGTAGGCAAGATATGCCATAATCAGCACAAAGGTAACAGCCAGCACCACACGGAAGTACAGTGACTGGTATGCTTCCTGGAATTTGCCCACAAGGAACATAATTATACTGCGTTCCACAGTGTCGTGGCTTACCAGCTGGCTGGTGCCCACTTTCTGGCCTGCCAGATAGTAATCAACAGTGCCGATTACGTCCCCGGCTTCTATAGGCGCACCAACGGATTCCGGAAGATTGTACACCTTCTGGAAGCTGGATTCGTCTGCGTCATTTGGCAGGATGGACATAACCTCTGTATCTGCATACAGCAGTACAGTGTCTGCATCGGCAGAATATTTTACAGGCACTTCTGTTACCGGGAAGGTAAGTGTGTTTGCACTGCGCAGGGAATATGAATCAAAGAAGTAATCCATAATTTCCCGTGTTGTGTAAAAAGCAGGGCCTTTTTTGCCGGGTTCAAAATCGGCACCGATAACCACCAGCAGGTAGTTTTCGCCGTTTTTCTGTGCTGTGCACACAAAGTTCTGATAATCCAGCGTACCTGTTTTCATACCTCTGATATATGAGCGGTAGTGGTCCGGATATGCCTTGTTCTGCATCCAGTTGGTGTTCTGTATCCAGTAAGGTTCAGCGTGCTTAAGGTTTGCAGGCATCTGATAGCGTATGGTTGTAACAATATCCATAAAGCCCGGCAGTTCATAGCAGGCCTTTGCAATCAGATACATATCATAGGCTGATGTGTAGTGATTGTCGGTAAACAGACCGTGGGCATTTGTAAAATTGGTGTTTTTACAGCCCAGCTTTCTGGCTTCGTTGTTCATCATCATGCAGAAGTTGGTGATGTCCCCGTTGCCCACATAGTCTGCCAGAATGCTGGCAGCTTCGTTGGCTGACGGCAGCATCAGGGCATACATAAGGTCCCTTACGCTGAGAACTTCGTTCTGGCGGATATCCGCTGTGGAACTGTTCAGCCCGTAAAGCTCGTCATAAATATATCTTGGGGCGGTAACCATTGTACCGTCAAAATCTTCCACATACTGGTAGACTGTGTAAGCTGTAAGCAGCTTTGTAAGTGAAGCAGGGTCGTACTGCTCATTGCTGTTTTTTTCAAATATGATTTCCCCTGTATCAAGGCTGGCAAGAACATATGCCCTGGCATTGACATCAAAAGGCAGTTCATATCTGGCTGCGGCAGCAGCGGCCGGCAGCTGTATAAGTGAAAAGCACAACACAAAAACCAGTGTCACGCTTAACATACGGATTAATTTTTTCATATGGACAATACCTTGGATTTATATTAAAATATTACTTGTAATCAATATTGGATAAAGAATTATCTTTAACCAATTAATTATATCATATTAATATATAGAAATAAAGACAGAAATAATGATATTTGAGGTAAAAAAATGATTTTTATCACCGCAGATACCCACGGCGAACTGGAAAGACTGACCGACAGAAAGCTGAAATTCATAAAAAAATATGACACCCTGATTGTTCTGGGTGATTTCGGCTTTGTGTGGAACGGAGACAGACAGCAGGAAAAGAATCTGAAAAAGATTGCAAAACTGCCTTTCAGAGTGCTGTTTATTGACGGCTACAACGAAAATTTTGCAGCACTGGAACAGTACCCGGACACAGTTTACCACGGCGCACAGGCAAAGGAAATCTGCCCGGGACAGGTGTATTACATAAAGCGCGGCCAGGTGCTGGAAACAGATGATATGAAAATACTGTGCTTTGGCGGTGCAGATGACTACATAGATGATGTATTCAGCGACTATCCGCCGTCACAGGCCGATTTTGACACCTGCACAGCCAACCTTGAAAAGCATAACTGGAAGGTGGACTATGTGCTGACACACTCCCCAAGCGGCAATATAAACCGTTTTCTCAATATGGACAGCTTTACCTTTGGCAATCTGTTTGACTATTTTGATGAAATAGGCAACAAACTGGAGTACAAAAAATGGTACTTCGGCTTTTATCACAAGGATAAATATGTTTCATCAAAGGCACAGGCAGTTTATACCGATGTGTATAAACTGGGGGATTAAAACCTTTTTCTGTTGTTTTTCTTACTCATAGCCGACCAAATCGGGGCTTCGTCCCGGCCTTTGGCAGGGATAAACAGCTTTGTCAGCAGTTTTGAAACAAGGGGAAGAATCACCGCCATTACAACGATAAAGATTATCCAGTATTTCAGCGGTATCTCCTGTGTTATGTCCACTGTTTTTATGGTTTCAAGCAAAAACATTTTCATCCCCCTGTTTATTATTAAGAATAATAATATCACTAAAATGTGAAAAAACAAATAGCATAACCTTAAAATTTTCTTAATATTGGCGGTAGTCTGCAGACTGTCGCTTTTAAATTAGTTTGAAATTAAACTGATTTCCGGTTATAATTATTAGTAAATTATAACATACATAATAATATTTTCTGTTCGTAAGCATTCGACATCAACCGCCATTATTCCCGTTGAAGGTCTTTGGATAAAAATGGTAACATTGTAGTGGTTAATAGAGATGCTTGTCAAACTGTGTATTGCTTATGTAGGAGAAACAAAATGAACAACATTCTGAAAATTCTGTTCTGTGAGCAAAATCCACGGATTATACAGGGCCGGCAACACTTCTTTAAAGAAAAAGGTGTGGATGTACAGTTCTGTGAAAAAGACGGCAACAAACTGCTGGAAAAGATAAATGATTACCGGCCGGATGTGGTTTTTACCGATGTATTTCTGGCAGGTATAGATGCTATAGCTGTAAAGGAAAAGGCAGCAGAGCTGGACTGCCCGCCGCGGCTGTTCTTTGCCACCTGTTCCTTTGACAATGAAGATACAGTGCGCCGGGTTATGCAGGCCGGGTTCAACTATTATTTTCTGAAACCCTATTCCTTTGAAGTGGCCTATTCAAGAATAACCGCCCTGCTGGATATAAAGAAGGAAACAAAGCCTGACAACGACCTGGAAGCAAGGGTGACAGCCGTACTGCACAATATGGGCGTGCCTGCCCATATAAAGGGTTACAGTTTTCTGCGCCAGGCAATAATTATGGCGGTGGAAGACCCGCAGGTAATCAGTCTTGTGACAAAAAGGCTGTACCCGGACATTGCAAAGATGAACAGCACCACAGCCAGCCGCGTGGAACGCGCCATACGTCACGCTATTGAAGTGGCCTGGGACAGAGGCAATGTGGATGTGCTGAACGATTATTTTGGCTATACCATAAACAATATGCGTGGCAAACCCACCAACAGTGAGTTTGTGGCCATGATATCAGACAGGCTGCGCCTTGAAAACAAAAAGTACAAAGTAGGCTGACCCCTGTAACAGACAGTCTTTATTAAAACAGAAAGCCCGTATGGAAACATACGGGCTTTTTGCTGTTTTCCGGGCGGATGTGGGTATCTGCCCCTGCGGTTTGATAATCGCACCGACCGCGTAGGGGCGAACTGTGTTCGCCCGTTGCGGTTTGCCATGTCCGACACCGTAGGTGGCGACTGTGTGCAAATGGCCGCCGTAATGGAAGGCGGCCAAGCAAAGACGATGCCCACATCGTCCCGTTTTCCGGGTGGAGACGGAACCCCGCACCTGCAGAAACGATATAATTACCATTGCGTAGGGGATGGCCCCCGGACATCCCGTTGCGGTCTGTTGTATCCATCACCGTAGCTGATGACTGTGTGCAATTCAGTAGAGGACGGGTTTCCCGTCCCGTTGCCGATTCGCCATGTCCGACACCGCAGGTGAAGTAATCTTCTGTCACCCGGCTACCACTCTGTCATTATGAACATGCTTTGCCTGTGAAGAATCTTTGCACTGTAAAATTTTACAGAATGACAATTTTGATTATAATTTTTGCTTTTATGTATATGTAAAATTTCTGACGCTGCGCTGGCGTTACTTTTGGTGACAAAAGTAACCAAAACCGCGGGGCAGCGTAGCTGCAATAACGGTTTTGCCGCAGGCAAAAGGCCGAGTTTGTCCTTGCGAGGCCAGTGGATTGCGATTCGCCCTTGGCTTGGCCGCATTCCACCGTAGC
>JAFULT010000041.1 GCA_017483145.1 Oscillospiraceae bacterium
AGGAGAGAAGTTCTATGACATTAATGGAAACTCTTTTCGGTACCACACTGATTACTGCAGACAACACCTGGGGTCTGCTGGGTATTATGTGTATTACCGTTGCTCTGTCTATCTGGCTGGAGCAGACATATAAATGGGCATCAAAAGTATCCGGTGCCATTATCGCACTTATCATCGCAATGTTTGCAGCAAACCTGGGCATTATTCCTGTAAACAGCCCGCTGTATGACGATATTGTATGGGGCGTAATTGTACCTATGGGTATTCCACTGCTGCTTCTGCAGTGTAACCTGAACAAAATCGGTAAACTGACAGGCAAAATGCTGATTGTTTTTGTAATGGGTGCAATGGGCACCACAATAGGCGCACTGGTGGCATTCAATTTGCTTAAAGGCGCATATGTTGCCGGCGGCGGCAATATCAGCGACCTGGCCGGTGTGGCATCTATGATGACAGGTTCTTACATAGGCGGCGGTGTAAACTTTGCTGCTATGGCTGATGCACAGGGGCTGAAAGGTACAGACATTGCAGCTGCTGCCACAGTTGCTGACAACCTGCTGATGGCTGCATATTTCTTTGTACTTATCTTTATTGCAGGTATGAAATGGTTCAGAAACAGATTCAATCATCCGCACATTGATGCAGTTGAATCCGGCGAAAACACAGGCAAGACACAGGCTGCTGCTTTCTGGAACCGGAAAGAAATCTCTCTGAAAGATATCTCTTTCAACATTGCATACGCTGTTGCTGTTGTGTGGGCATCCACAATAATTGCCGGTATTTTCACAGGTATGGTACCTGCTGAAGGCCGCACTGCCCTGCAGGATTTTGTGGCCAAATTCTTTGGTTCACAGTATGTATGGATTACCACAATCTCTGTAATTGTTGCCACATTCTTCAACAAACAGATTGTTGAAAAGATGAACGGTTCACAGGAAATTGGCACATATCTGATTTATCTGTTCCTGTTTGTTATCGGTGTTCCTGCAAACATTATGACAGTTCTTGAAAAATCACCGCTGTTCCTGGTGCTGTGCTTTATTATGGTTTGTGTAAATATGCTGTTCTGCTTTATCGGCGCAAAACTGTGCAAAGCCACACTGGAAGATGCTATAGTTGCTTCAAATGCAAATATCGGCGGCCCTACAACTGCTGCAGGTATGGCAATTTCACAGGGCTGGACAGAACTGGTAGGCCCTGCAATGCTGGTAGGTGTACTGGGTTATGTTATCGGTAACTATCTGGGCACTATGGTTGGCATTATTCTGGGTATATAGTCAATACAAATTAATATGTTGTGTATAAAAAAGCTAAAGCCAAGCTGATTTTACAGCTTGGCTTTTATCATTGCGGTTTTTAACTTTAACAAATACGAATTTATTGTACAGTTATATAAATCAATATAAGTCATACAGTCTGTAATTATTTTCCCCGTCTTTCAGCATAATTACAATATCTTCATCACAAATGGCAACATTGACAAGACAGTTTGCAGTATCCAGACCTACCAAATTTATTTCGATTCTATTATGGTTGTGTTCCGGGAAATAGCTATGCCTTACAACTTTAATCTGGGGGGCTGAATAATCTCCGTGAGAGAATATCATTACATTTTTGCCTGTGTTGAAAGTATAAAAATCGCCTGTTTCCAGTTCATAAAGTGTATTGTCATCTTTATTCAGAAATTCAAGAGCTTTATATTCAAATGTTTTGGCCTGTTTTGTTCTTCTGATATAAACATCTTCGCCTTGGATAATATATCCGTCACCTGTCTCATAAGGCAAAGAATACTGATAGTTCTGCTGTTCGTCTGTATAAAGTGTAAATGTTCTTTGTTTTTCACTTGTATCTATTTTCCAGTACTGAACAATCACCTGTTCCCTGTTTTCCACATTATACATATAATCATCACTGTTTACAGATACTATCTCTATATCAAAAGGCTGGTCATCAGCAATTTCTGCAATTTCAGTACAAGCTACACCTCTTAAATAAAACAGTTTTTTAATATATTGCCCATCTGATTCCATACTGTGTACCGCAAACAGCTCATTATCCAGAACAAACATTTCCAATGGACTATTACCCATAGGCACAGGCTTACACTCATATGTATAAACAATATGATTTTCAAGATAGAGGGAATCTCTGTAGATTATTTCACCTCTGCCTGCATAGGGATAGAAAATTGCATAGTACAGTTCCCCTCCATACTCATAAACATCAGTAACAATTCCTTCAAACAAATCCACATTGACAGTTTCAAAACCTTGTCTGTCGCCAAAATCCCTGTAAACAATAATATTGTCAGTTTCATTGGCATAACCAACATTGCGCTGATTTTTCATTTTTCTGCTGGTGGTGAAAATAACAGACTTATAATTTCCCTTTGAATAAACCGATTCCAATGAAACATAGTCATATTCATCGAAAACACTATTAATTTTTATTTCTTCTGAACCCCAGGGTTTCTCATATGGCTTTATGATTTCAGGCTGTATAGCTTTTTCTTTACTGCAACCTGCTAATGTAAAAATGTATACGAATAATATCAAAACAGACAATAATTTCTTCATTATTTGCTCCTTTGTTCAGCAGTTTTTTTCTTTGATTTTCGGTCCATTATTTCTTTTTGTATATGCCAGCCGGCAAATGAGAATAATAAGATAAATAAGCTGATTACTTTAATAGTTCCCATCGGTCCAAATGGAGTGCAGAAATATGTCCATTTTTCTGTGGCATAATTTATTACACAGTAGTAAGATATAGCAAATGAAAGTATGTTGCCTGCAAAAACAATATGTTTATTATCCAGCTTTGATGCCTGTGATGAAAGGATATAAGGTACAGCAACTGCCATAAAATAGCCCCATAAACCCCAGCCGGCAAGTTCAAGATAAACAGATAAATATGCATATGGTACGCAGAACAACAGGAGTATAATTATATAAAATACTTTATTCATAATATACACTCTCCTTTGTAATTTCATTGTACCATATCAGATTTGTTTGTGTGTATAAAAAATATGATATAAATCTTAAGATTTTCTTAATTTATAAATCAAACAACTTTGTGCAAAAAA
>JAFULT010000042.1 GCA_017483145.1 Oscillospiraceae bacterium
CACAAAGGCACACTCCACGGCAAAAACGTGGTGCTGACACAGAGCGGCATGGGCAAGGTTGCCGCAGGCGCAGCCACACAGCTGCTTATTACAAAATACGGCATCGATGCCATTATGTTCAGCGGTATTGCAGGCAATATGACCAGCAAAATCGGTGTGGGCGATGTGGTGGTTTCAAAGGAAGTTGTTTACCACGATGCTGAAATTTCTATGATTAATCAGCATTACCCCAATATGGACAGCTACTTCGGCGATGAAAATATGATTGCCGCTGCCAGCCGTGCCTGTGAAGAAACAGACACAAACTACATTGTGGGCAAAATTGCAACAGGCGACAAATTCATCGGCGAAACAGCGCAGAAAAACGCCATTGCCGCATTCTGCGACCCTGACTGCGTTGAAATGGAAGGTGCAGCAATTGCACATATCGCCTGCAAAAACGATGTGCCTTTTGTTATCATCCGCGCAATGAGCGACAATGCTGACGAAACAGCAAGAGAAGAACTGGTGGAAAAACACTTTGACATTTCCGAATACTGTGACAAGGCCGCAGATATCTGCGAACTGTGCATAAAATACTGTTAAGAAAGCAAGGGACTGATATGGCACAGGCTGATATTCAATACCACCGCGACACACAGGGCAGAAAATGGCTGGTGGCCGCAATGGGTGGCGACGGAAAACTGATTATCCCGGATGATGTCTACGGCATTGCCGGCGGCGCCTTTATGATGGCCGGCCGGCTGACCGAAATAATTATTCCCCTTTCCGTAAAGGAAATTGTGGGTGATGTGTTCGGCCGTTTTGACGACAGGCTGACAATTTACTGTGCCGCTGCCGAAAAGCCGGAAGGCTGGGCAGATGGCGAAACACCGCTGAACACCGATGAAAGCGGTATGGAAATGCTGCACAACTACTGGCTGGGCAGTGCAAAATTCACTTTTGATGCCAACGGCATACTGTCTTACCTGCCATTGCAGTACCGCAGCTCCCGGCCAAAAGTGGTGTGGGGACATACAGAATAAAACAAAAGGTGTCAGAAATGGCACCTTTTTGTGCAATATTTTACCGCTTGTATGCGTTTTTATAATAAACGCCGGAAGGGGAGTTTTTATGAAAAGATTAATTGCATTGGTGCTGGCGGCAGTGATTATGCTGTCATTGGTTGGCTGTACACAGACCGGCCCACAGGGGGACCTGATGCAGGGTATAAAGGCATACCGGGCACAGCCGCCACAGGATAAACAGAGTACCGCCAACGCTCTGACTGATTTTTCTGCACAGCTGTTTGCCAATTGTGCAGGGCAGGAAAATATAATGGTTTCCCCTGTCAGTGTTCTGTATGCTCTGGGTATGACAGCCAACGGTGCAGACAGCCACACACTGGCAGAGTTTGAAAGCCTGTTTGGCGCTGATATTAATGAAGTGAACTGCTGGCTGAAAATGTACAAAGACAGCCTGAAAAACGGTCTGCATATGGCAAATGCCATATGGTTCAGGGAAAACGGTTTTACTGCCCGCGAAGAATTTCTGCAGACCAACGCCACCTATTACAATGCAGGTGCATACAGTGCACCTTTTGATGATTCCACAGTAAAGGACATCAACAGCTTTGTGAAGGAAAACACAGGGGGACAGATTGATAAAATCATAGACAGGATTGAACCGTCTACAGTGATGTTTCTGCTGAACGCCATTTCATTTGATTCACAGTGGGCTGTAAAATACAGGGAAACACAGATAAACGAAGACAGATTCGCAAAGTATGACGGCACACAGCAGATTGTGTCTATGATGTTCAGTGAAGAAGATATACATCTGCAGGACGAAAACACCAACGGCTTTATGAAAGATTACAAAGGCGGCAATTACCGCTTTGTGGCACTGCTGCCGGACGAAGATGTGGATATTATAGAATACGCCCGCAGTCTGACAGGAGAAAAGCTGACAAACCTGCTGAATAACCCTACAGGCAGAAAGGCCAGCGTGATGATGCCAGAGTTTAAAACAGAGTATTTTGTACAGCTGGCGGATATACTGCCGGCAATGGGGCTGGAAACTGCATTTGACCCATATGCAGCTGACTTTACAAATCTTGGCACAGCTGATGAAAACCTGTATATCAGCAGTGTGCTGCACAAAACCACCATTACAGTGGACCGTGCCGGCACAAAGGCGGCCGCCGTAACAATGGTGTCTGCGGATGAAGCTGCCGCTGAACCTGTGGAGGATATTCCTGCCAGGGTTCATCTGGACAGACCGTTTATCTATATGATAGTGGATACAGAGCACAGCCTGCCTCTGTTTATAGGTATGGTACTGGAAGTAACAGAATAAATATAAACCGGACTGTAATACAGCCCGGTTTTTGTTTTTACACAACATAAAAAGCACAGCAAAGGCTGTGCTTTTTGTCATATTTCATATTCTGCAAGGGATGCGTTGTCCGGGGAATAGCCGGCAAAGGTTTCTGTGTCCAGGTCTTCAAAATATGTGCGGATTATCCTGCACATACCGCCGTGGCAGACCAGCAGCACATTTTTGTCCGGGTATTTTTCCTTCACTTCATCCAGCAGGTTGTACACACGCTGTGCCACCTGGAACATTGATTCCCCGCCCGGGTGTCTTGCCGCCAGCTGTCTTTTTCCGGCAAGAAAACGGGGGTCTTTTCTGTCCACCCCTTCATATATGCCAAAATTCTGCTCAATCAGTCTATCATCGATAATTACAGGCAGGTTGTAGCGGTCTGCCACAGCCTGTGCTGTCTGGCGCGCCCTTATCATAGGGGAAACGATGATTATATCAATCTCTTTGCCCCGGGCATTGTCTGCCAGCTGCTGTGCCTGCTGCAAACCCAGCGCTGTAAGCGGAATATCTGTCCTGCCGCAGACCTGATTGTCTGCATTCATCTGTGTCTGGCCGTGACGTGCCACATAAAGTTTCATAATCTGCCTCCCTGCTGTGCTGAAACCAGTATAACATATACACCGTCAAAATCAAATCTTTATCATTGAAAATACACATACTTTTCTTTGTATTTTCACAGCATATGTTGTATAATCATTATATAAAGACAACAGATATACAAGGTGCATTATGTATAAAGAAAAGAATATTTATGCAGTTGTGCTTGCTGCAGGAAAAGGCACAAGAATAGGCTTTGACAAGATGCTGTACAGACTGGACAGGTATGAGGTGGCGCACCATTCCATACAGGCATTCCAGACCAATGAATATGTGGACAGCATTGTGGTGGCCGCCGGCGACAACATGGAAGAAATAAAGGAAATCACCGCAAGATTTCCAAAGGTAAAAGCGGTGGTAAAAGGTGGCGCAACCCGCGCGCTGAGTGTGATTAACGCTCTCAATGCCATTGATGGCGACGGGCTGGTGGCAGTCCATGACGGTGCCCGCCCCTTTGTAAGCCAGGATGTTATAAACCGGGCAATCCGGGGTGCATACAGCCATAAAGCGGCTGTGCCCTGTGTAAAGGTGAAGGACACAATTAAGCAGTCTGCCGGTGATTTTATAGAGGCCACACCGGACAGGAACACCCTGTACATAACACAGACACCCCAGGTATTTGATGTAAGTTTATACAAAGAACTTGTAAGCAAATACTTTAACGACAGCATCACAGACGATGCCCAGCTGTTTGAAAAAGCAGGTGTGCAGGTAAAAATCACACAGGGTTCATATGAAAACTACAAAATCACAACCATTGACGATATCAAAAAGGAGAAAAAGATGAGAATAGGACACGGATATGATGTGCACAGACTGGTGGAAGGCAGAAAGCTGATTATGGGCGGCGTGGAAATTCCGTATGAAAAAGGTCTGCTGGGCCATTCTGACGCAGACGTGGTGTTGCACGCAGTAAGTGATGCCCTGCTGGGCGCTATGGCGCTGGGGGATATCGGCAAGCATTTCCCGGACACAGACCCACGCTACAAAGGTGCTGACAGTCTGCATTTGCTGCGCCTTGTGGCGGATATGATTTTTGACAGGGGCGCTGATGTGGAAAATGTGGATGTGACTATTCTCTGCCAGAGACCAAAACTGGCACCGCATATCCCGAAAATGCGTGAAAACATTGCAGATGCACTGCACTGTGACATAGACAGGGTGTCAGTAAAGGCCACAACAGAAGAAGGGCTGGGCTTTACAGGTGAAGGCCTGGGCATTGCAGTACACAGCGTATGCCTGCTGAAAACAGCAGACTGACAAAAACACAAACAGCAAAACAAGAGAATGTCATTCCGAGCACAGCAAGGAAGCGCACCTGTACCTTTAATGGGTTAAAATACTCCGGCAGTATTTAATGCAGCTATCCGGCTTTCAGTCTCAGAATGACATTTTGTTTCCCCTTTCGTCATATATGACAGATAAAAACATTAATCTTTTATTACAATTTTTCTTTTTCACTTTTAATATTCCTATATATATGCTAAAATAATAGGATAGAAATGCTGTGACAGCTGCATATGCAGCTTTAATTTATACAAAAGGTGGTGCACTAAATGACATTTGCCGATTTAGCCGGCAGACTTGCCAGTATTTTGCAATCCATAGGCTTTGCCGACCTGGTTGATATAGCAATTATTGCTTTTATCGTATATCAGGTGCTGATTCTTCTGAAGAAAACCCGCGCTTTCCAGATACGGACAGGGCTGGCGCTGTTCTTCGCTGTTTATGTGGTTGCAATTACATTCAATCTGAAAACAGTAACCTTCCTGATTGACAATCTGTTGCAGGTAGGTTTTATAGCCCTGCTTGTAATCTTCCAGCCGGAACTGCGCCGCGCCGTGGAACAGGTGCTGTCCGGCATGAGTCTTTCCCTGTCTGTTTTCAGAAAGAAAACAGCAGAAGATCTGGAGGTTGACCGCCTGCGCAAATCAATCATCGCCATCTGTGACGGCATTGAACGCATGAGTGAAAAACAGACAGGTGCCCTGATTGTAATGGAAAATTTCACAAGACTGGAAAACATCAAGCGGACCGGCACAGCCATCAACAGCGATATTTCCCCGGAACTTATCGGCACTATTTTCTATGACGGCTCCCCTCTTCACGACGGTGCCGTGATTGTGCACAACGGCAGAATCACACACGCTGCCTGCGTGCTGCCGCTGAGCGACAATCTGGAAATCAGCAAGGATATGGGCACACGCCACCGCGCCGCACTGGGCATCAGCGAAATCAGCGATGTTATTGCCCTTGTGGTAAGTGAAGAAACAGGCACTATTTCCTATGCCAAAAACGGTGTGATGAGAAGAAACCTGGACAGACAGTCCCTGTATGAAACCCTGGACAAGGAATTTGTGCAGCCTATTCTTTCAGCACAGGACAAAAATTCCTACAGCAGATTTTTAAGGAGGAAAGATAATGAACAGCAACAGTAAACTTTCCAGCCTGTGGGAAAACGAACGCTTTCTGGCAGTTCTTTCCCTTTTTATAGCTGTGATTATGTGGGGCTATGTTGTGGTTTTTGTAAACAACGAACACACCACCACAATACACGATGTACCTATCAACCTGCAGTACCGCTCCAGCGCATATCAGTCCATGGGGCTGGATGTGATTGAATCAGACATCACCACAGTTGACGTGTCTGTAACAGGTCCGCGCAGTGTTACAGGCGACCTGACCGCCGATGACATTATCATCTACCCCAATATCACCGGCATTGACGGGGCAGGCACATACACCTTCCAGCTGACCAGTGACAAAACATCAAATATTTCAAACTTTACAATAAATTCCTTCAGCAGCAACAGTGTTACTGTCCGCCTTGACAAACTGATAAGCAGGGAATTCCCTGTGGAAGTGGACATTTCCTCTGTGGTTGTGGCAGATGACTATATGGCCGACAGACCAACCACAAACCCGTCCACCATCACAATCTCAGGGCCGGAATACAAGGTGAGCACTATCAGCAGGGTGGTGGCGGCCACAGTTTCCACAGAAACACTGAGCCAGACATCTGTGCTGGCCAGCCGGATTCATCTTTTTGATGAAAATGACGCCGCAATCGACACAAAACTGCTGACAATGAATGTAAGCGAAGTGGATATCACCATCCCTATTATGAAAGAAGTGACTCTGCCTGTAAAAGTGGAATATGTAAATGTTCCTGCAGGCTTTGACACATCACTGCTGAAACAGACACTTTCTGCAGGTTCCCTGCGTCTGTCCGTTCCGGCACAGAATGCATCAGCCCTGACAGATATGGTGGTGGGCTATATTGACCTGGCCACACTGGAAACAGGCAAACCATACACATTTGAACTGAAACTGCCTACAGGCTACCGCAGTCTGGACGAAGTGACACAGATTACAGCAACTGTGTCCGGTGACAATCTGACAGAAAGAACAATGACTGTATCTGAAATAAAGATTCTCAACGATGCCAACGGCGAAATCCGGTTGCTGACAAACCATATAAACAACGTGACTGTTGTAGGCGAAAAATCCGCCGTGGACAGCCTGTCCGGCGGCAGCGTGATTGCACAGATTGATGCTTCCCGCCTGTCTGCAGCACAGGGGCAGCAGTCGGTTGAAGTGGACTTTATCATTCCGTCCACAGACAAAGCCTATGTAAAAGGCGTTTACACAGTAAATATCAGAAAATAAATACAATCCCGGAGGGAATTTATGCTTCTTGTAAACAACATAAAACTGAATATATCTTCCAGCCGGGAAATGGCCATTGACAGGGCTGTGAAACTGCTGGGTCTGCCAAAAACAGCAATAGCCGACATATGGGTGCACAAAGTCAGCATAGATGCCCGCAAAGGCGATGTGAAATTTGTGTACAGCGTGGCTGCAAAGCTGGCAAACCCAAAGGCAGAAGAAAAGTTCAAGGGGAAACACAGGGATATCTCCGTAAAAGCAGAGCCGAAAATCACCTTTGGCACCGGGGATATACCTATGAACAGCCGCCCGGTTATATGCGGTTTTGGTCCTGCCGGCATACTGGCCGCACTGGTGCTGGCACGCAAGGGCTTTGCCCCTGTGGTGCTGGAAATGGGCCAGGAAATAGACAAAAGAATAGAAACAGTAAAGGCTTTTGAAGAAAAAGGCATACTGAACACCGCCAGCAACATCCAGTTTGGCGAAGGCGGTGCAGGCACTTTTTCTGACGGCAAACTGACCACCAGAATTTCTGACGAACGCTGCGGCTTTGTAATGGACACCTTTATACAGCACGGCGCTCCTGCAGAAATTGCAAAAATGGCAAAGCCACATATCGGCACAGACCTGCTGGTGGATGTAATCAAAAATATAAGAAAAGAAATCATCTCCCTGGGCGGGGAAATTATGTTTGACACCGCCCTGACAGATATAATTATAAAAAACAACCGCATAACCGGCGTAAAAACCACAAATGGCGAAATTGCCACAGACAATCTGATTCTGGCAACAGGTCACAGTGCAAGAGAGCTTTTCTTTGTGCTGAAGGACCGCGGCGTGGATATGGGTGCGAAACCTTTCAGTGTAGGCGTGAGAATTGAACACCTGCAGAGTGAAATTGACAAAGGGCTGTATCACAGCCTTGCCGGTCATCCCGCACTGCCAAAAGGGGAATATCAGCTGAGCCACACAAAAGGCGACCGCGGTGTATACACATTCTGTATGTGCCCGGGCGGGCAGGTGGTGGCGGCAGCCAGCGAAGAAAACACCGTGGTGGTAAACGGTATGTCCCGCCACGCCCGTGACGGCAAAAATGCCAACAGCGCCCTGGTGGTGTCTGTAGAGCCAAAGGACTTTGATGATGACTTTACAAAGGCTATTGCCTTCCAGAGAAAGTTGGAAAGCACAGCCTTCAGCCTTGGCGGCAAAACCTATAAAGCACCGGCACAGACAGTGGACAGATTTCTGTCACACAAGTCGGGCATGAATTTGAAAAGAGTACAGCCAACCTATCCGCTGGGAGTGGTTGATGCTGATTTTGACCAACTGTTCCCTGCTTTTATAGCAGAAAATCTGCGCACTGCCCTGCCTGTACTGGACAGAAAGCTGCCGGGCTTTGCCGCAAAGGACAGCCTGCTGACAGGTGTGGAAACAAGAACATCTTCCCCTGTGAGAATTTTCAGGGATGAAGATTACCAGAGTAATATAAAAGGTCTGTACCCTGCCGGCGAAGGTGCCGGCTATGCAGGCGGCATTATGAGCGCCGCTGTGGACGGGGTGCGTGTGGCACAGTATATCTGTGAAAAATACAGACCGGCATACTGACAAAATGCAGTGGATAACCTTCACTGCCATTTGTCGTTTGGATTGAGTAAGACTCCATTTGTCATTCTAAGCGAAGCGAAGAATCTTTTCATTACTGTTGATACAAATTCTTGGCCACGCTGCGCTGGCGTTACTTTTGGTGGCAAAAGTAACCAAAACCGCGGGGCAGCATAGCTGCATGAACGGTTTTGCGAAGCAAAAACACGAGCGAGTCATGCGAGTGTAGTGGGGCGATTCCCCCACGCCTTGCCGGCATGACTCCGCCGACATGATGGCTGTGCCATCACCGGCTGTAAGCTTCGCTTAACCCCTAAACGCGGAATATGTACCATATTGCCTTACATACAGAAGCGCTACTGCTCACATCCGTTCGCAACGCGCCCGGCTGTTATGTGCATACCGGCATATACATATCTGTTATAAGGAGAGGCGCTGCGCCCTCTCCGTTACACCTCTCCCGCACATAATTCTTACATGGGAGATTTCATTCAGTTTATAAAAAATTATATAGAGGTTTAAATGCTTTATCGAAAGTGGAATGTAAAAGAATTTTCCCCGGCTGAAGTAAATGACCTGTGCAGGCAGCTGAACATAAACAGCCTGCTGGCCAAAGTGCTTCTGGCAAGGGATGTCCGCACAAAAGAGCGGGCCACAACAAAATATCTTGACAGTGCGCCGCTGTCTGACCCCTTTCTGATGAAAGACATGGACAAAGCAGTACGGCGCATATGGCAGGCAATAGAAAATGATGAAAAGATTGTGATTTACGGCGACTACGATGTGGACGGCGTATGTGCAACAGCCACCCTGTTTTCCTATCTGGAAAGTGTGGGAGCAAATGTTTTCTACAAACTGCCCAACAGAGAAAGCGAGGGTTACGGTCTCAACAGTGCCGTCCTTGCAAAGTTCAAGGAAAAAGGCGTAGGCCTGGTAATCACTGTTGACAACGGCATTTCTGCCATTGAAGAAGTGGCATTTGCCAACAGCATCGGTCTGGATATAGTAATCACAGACCATCATCTGCCAAAACGGGAAATCCCTGCCGCCCTGGCAGTGGTGGACCCATTGCAGAAAGACGATTCTTCCCCCTGCAAGATTCTGGCAGGTGTGGGTGTGGCATTCAAGCTGGTGTGCGCACTTGAAGGTGTGGCCTGCGAAGAAATGCTGGACTATTATGCAGACTTTGTCTGCACCGGCACAGTGGCTGACCTGATGCTGCTGGAGGGTGAAAACCGCACCCTTGTAAAAGCCGGGCTGGAAATACTGAACAATGCCCCCCGCAACGGCTTTGAAAGTCTGATAAAAATCAGTGGTCTGCAGGGCAAGGAAGTAACCAGCGAAAATATTGCATATACAATTGCACCGCGTATCAACGCCGCCGGCAGAATGTCTGACGCCACCAGTGCACTGGAACTGCTGCTGAGCGAAGATGAAGAAGATGCAGACAATCTGGCTGCTTTCTGGACAGCGAAAACCGCAAGCGCCAGGAAACACAGAACAAAATGGCAGAGGATATCACCAACGAACTGCAGGACAATGCAGATATGCTGAAAGACCGCGTTATCGTGGTGTGGGGTGATGAATATCACCCGGGCGTAGTGGGCATTGTAGCCAGCCGTCTGGTGGAAAAATATTCCCGCCCTGCAATTGTGTTTACCAAAGACGGCGAAGAATACAAAGGCAGTGGCCGCAGTGTGCCGGCATTCAGCCTGCACAACGCACTGGAAAACACAAAGGAATACCTTATCCGCTTTGGCGGCCACGAACTGGCGGCAGGTCTGGCTGTGGAAAAGGAAAATCTGGAGCCTTTCCGCCGTGCGATAAATGAATTTGCCAACGGAAATGAAAAAATGTCCAAAACTGCTGACCTTGATATCGACTGTCTGGTTTCATTGGGAGAAATCAGCGTGCAGTCCGTATCTCAGGTGGATTTTGTATCCCCGTTCGGCAACGGCAATCCAAGCCCCCTGTTTATGGCCAGAAATGTGCAGATTACTGCAGTATTCCCTGTGTCAGACGGCAAGCACGTGCGCATAAAAATGCGCCAGGGCAACAATATTTCCCAGGGCATAATGTTCAACGTGTCCCCTGCTGAATTTGCCTACAGACCTGGGGACTATATAGACGCCTGTTTCTCACTGTCCATATTCCAGAGTGAAAACGGGGATATGGTTTCAATGCGCATCAAAGAAGTGCGCCCTGTGGGAATGAACGAAAAAATGATAGACGATTATGACATATACCGTCTGTTTATAAATGATTTCAGCCTGTCTGAAGACAAAAAAAGCATACTGCGCCCTGTGAGAGATGACGTGGTGCTGATTTACAGAAAGATTATGGCTGATAAAGTGAACTGTGACGACCTGCGTCCCCTGTTTACCGCTTTCAACAATATGTCCAGCGGCAAGATACAGATTATCATTGATGTACTGACAGACCTGGGGCTGATTGAACCGGTGCGCACAGACAATATCAACTATTATGCCCCTGTGGCTGTAAAGGAAAAGAAGGATCTTATGAGCAGTAAAATTCTTCTTTCCCTGCAATAAACCTGATAGGTGGTGCTTTTATGAAATACAATGAACTGAGAGTTATGCTGAAAGAGTCCGGCAAAGGCTATGATATGGAAATGATCGAAAAAGCCTATCTGCTGGCTGAAAAAAACCACAACGGCCAGTTCCGCAAAACAGGCGAGCCTTACATTGAACATCCGCTGGCTGTGGCGGGCATTCTGGCAGAGCTGGGTATGGACTCTACCTGTATTGTGGCCGCTATCCTCCATGACGTGGTGGAAGACACTTCCGTTACGCTGGAAGAAATTGAAAAGGAATTCAACAAGGAAGTTGCCCTGCTGGTGGACGGTGTTACAAAGCTGGGGCAGATTCCCCTGTCCACACAGGAAGAACAGCAGGCAGAAAATCTGCGCAAAATGCTGCTGGCAATGAGCAAGGACATCCGCGTAATGATTATCAAACTGTGCGACAGACTGCACAATATGAGAACATACGAAGGCTGGAAACCACAGAAACAGCGTGACAAGGCTCTGGAAACAATGGACATATATTCCTCCATTGCACACCGCCTTGGTATGAGTAAAATCAAGGACGAACTGCAGGATATATCCCTGCGCATCCTTGACCCTATCGGTTATGAAGAAGTAAAACACGTTATTGAAAGAGATATCAATGCACAGGCACTGGTGGACGGCATCGTGGGCAGTGTAAAGGAAAAACTGCACGAATTCGGGCTGACAAATGCCACAGTTTTCGGCCGTGTAAAAAGTGTTTACGGCGTATACCGCAAGCTGTATATCCAGGGCAGAGACCTGTCTGACATCTATGACATCTACGCTGTAAGAATCATTCTGGACAATGTGTCCGAATGTTACAACGCTCTGATGCTGATGCACGATATGTTCCGCCCTATCCCATCACGCTTCAAAGATTATATCTCATCACCTAAATCAAATATGTACCAGTCACTGCATACATCTGTTGTGGGCAGAGACGGTATTCCGTTTGAAATCCAGATCCGCACATGGGATATGCATTATACCGCTGAATACGGTATCGCCGCCCACTGGAAATATAAATCCGGTCTGCAGGGACAGGACAATATGGACGAAAAGCTGACCTGGGTGCGTCAGATGCTGGAAAACCAGCAGGATACAGACGACAACACAGAACTGCTGGCATCCATCAAGAGCGACCTTGTGCCGGATGACCTGTTTGTGTTCACACCTAAAGGCGACGTTATCAACCTGCCTGCCGGGGCTACAGTAATCGACTTTGCCTATGCCATTCACTCTGCCGTTGGCAACAGGATGGTGGGTGCAAAGGTAAACGGACGTATGGTGTCCATCGATTACAAGGTATCCACCGGTGAAATTATTGAAGTTGTGACAGGGCCAAAGGACAAAGGTCCGTCCCGTGACTGGCTGAATATTGTTACCACTTCCGAAGCCAAGGGCAAAATCCGTTCCTGGTTCAAGAAGGAAAGAAAAGAAGAAAACATCGTTGAAGGCAAGGCTATGCTGGACAAGGAAATGCGCCGCAACCTTATCAACCTGACTGATGAAGAATATGACCCGTTTGTGGAAGACCTGGCAAAGAGACAGAAGTTCAACACCAAGGAAGAACTGTTTGCCGCATTGGGCTATGGTGGTCTGCAGCTGTCCAAAGTTATTTTCAAGGCAAGGGAAGCCTGGACAAAACTGCAGAAAGACAAGGAAGCCGCTGCCAGCGACCAGCCTGTGGCGGTAAGAACTGCCCCTATCAAAAAACCGAAAAGCAGCAACGGCGTAATTGTGGAAGGGCTGGACAACTGTCTGGTAAAATTCTCCAAATGCTGTTCACCGCTGCCGGGCGATGATATCATCGGCTTTATCACAAGGGGCTTTGGTGTTTCCATCCACAAAAAGAGCTGTGTAAACGCACAGCAGAAAAACATCGACCCTGAAAACCGGGCAAGATGGGTGAAGGCATACTGGGCAGATGACATCAAGGAAGACTTTAAAGCCAGCCTTGAAATTGTGGCAATGGACAACGGTATGGCTCTGGCTGAAGTTTCCACCCAGCTGGGCAATATGCGTGTGCCGATTTACGCAATGAACGCAAAACAGACAGCTGACAAACGTCTGGCAATGAGCGTGACAGTTGGCGTTACAAACACAGACCATCTGAACAGCATTATCACAAAACTGAAAAAGACAAAAAATGTTATCTCTGTAGAGAGAAGCTAATACACGAGGTTTATTATGAGAGCCGTAATACAAAGAGTAAAAAATGCCTGGATTACCGTGAACGGCGGTGAAAAACAGGAAATGGGTGCCGGTCTGGTGGTGCTGTTTGGTGTGCGTGAAGGGGATGACCCAGCCGACACTCTGGCAGTAGCCAATAAAATCAGCCAGCTGAGAATTTTTGAAGACGCTGACGGCAAAATGAATATCGGTCCCCTGGATTTGGGTATGGACTGTATGGTTGTAAGCCAGTTTACCCTGTTTGCCGATACAAAAAAAGGCCGCAGACCATCATTTGTAAAGGCTGCAAGACCGGAAACAGCTATCCCTATTTATGAAAAATTCCTTGCAGAAATGCAGTCAATGGGCTTTGGCAAGGTGGTGCACGGGGAATTCGGCGCAGATATGCAGATAAATCTGACCAATGACGGCCCTGTGACCATTATCATAGACACAGACGAATGGAGGAACAGCTGATGAAAGCATATCATCTGATGGGCAAA
>JAFULT010000043.1 GCA_017483145.1 Oscillospiraceae bacterium
GCATTTCATTTCACTGAAGAAATCCATTCTCTTTGAAAGAGCTTCTTTAAGTGATTTGAAGCTGTCTATTTTTATTCCGCTTACATCGGAAAGCTTGTTTATGTAGTCGATGAAATCAGGCTTTTCAATATTCATTGCCTTGTCAGGACGCCACGCAGGCAGCACCTGTACATCAAAGGAATCATCTTCCATGATTTTTTTGTGCCATTCAAGGCTGTCAACAGGGTCATCTGTTGTGCATACAACAGTAACATTGGACTGTTTGATGAGACCGCGGGCACTCATCTCAGGCTGTGCCAGCTTTGCATTGGCTATATTCCATACTTCTTCAGCTGATTCTCCATTAAGCCAGCCATTGTAGCCAAAATATCTCTGCAGTTCAAGATGACTCCAGTGGTAAAGAGGGTTACCGATGGCCATTTCAAGAGTTTCTGCCCATTTCTGGAATTTTTCCCTGTCTGATGCATCGCCTGTGATGTATTTTTCTTCCACACCATTTGAGCGCATCCGGCGCCATTTGTAATGGTCGCCACCCAGCCATACCTGTGTAATGTTGTCAAATTTTATATCTTCGTAAATTTCCTGTGGAGACAGATGACAGTGATAGTCAACAATTGGCATTTTTGCAGCATAATCGTGATAGAGATGCTTTGCCACATCATTGTCCAGCAGGAAATCTTTGCCCATAAAAGGTTTCATAGGAATACCTCTAATTATTTTTCAATTTTGTTAAGTTTTTCGTTTGCAGAAAGCAGTATTTCTTTTGTAAATACAGCCCCCATAGTACCCATCATACCGGACATGCGCAGTACAGTAAAACCACCCATCATTTCTGCCATAGGGCCCTGCATCATATTCATAACGCCCTTTTCACTTTCTTCATCTTTTCCTGCCATAGCCTGTTTCATCATATCGATAAACACTTCATATGCTTCAGGGTTTTTGCCGATATCAGACAGTTTATCATTGATGGAAAAATGGCCTTCAACTTCTGTTACATCAAACCAGTTGAGAATAGCACCTTTTTCTTTAAGCAGATAATCCTGGTTGAATTCTTCCACTTTATGGATTTCGCTGTAATCAACACAGTTGCCTGCAACAGCTTTCAGTTTTGTGATGCCTTTGTTTGGTACATCAAAGTAGAAGAAATGCACATCGCTGGTCTGTTTGCCAAGTGAAACACCGTTTGCAAACAGTTCAACTTCCGGCTGGTTGGAATAAACCGTAACCTTTGTTACATCCTCTACCCTGTCCACATAGCGTTTGCCTGCAATGTGTACAAACGGGTCATCAGAAAGCCATGCTTTGTATGCATAGAAGGAGTCTTTTTTGTATTTGCGGTCGATTGTCACCAGACCTTTGTGGTTCTGGCCGTTTTCACCGCCTTCGTTTCTGCCGTCAGCACCAAAGTCAAACATATTCCACACATGTGTTGACCAGATGTATTTTCTTGTGAACAGCTGCTTGATAAGTTCTTCGTGGTAATACGCCTGGTATTCTTCTGTATAGTCTCCCTGTTTAGGGTCTGATGTATGCCAGTTGAGAGCTTCACAGCCATATTCGGATACACCAACAGGAATTGTCGGGTTCACTTTATGGAAGTTATCAAACCAAGGGCCGTTCATACTTGTATCGCCGCCATACCAGCCAAAGTAATGGTTGTAGGAAATAACATCCGGAACTTTGATATATGGGTCATCAATAGGTGTCATTGAAACACAGGCAATGGTTGTAAGACGTGTTGGGTCCCATTCGTGGCAGAGATCATTGAGAATTACGTGGTTTTCAACCAGGTCTGCGTCACTGCCCTGCATGGAAATTTCATTGGACAGGCCCCATACAACAATTGAAGGATGGTTATAGTTCTGTGCAATCAGTTCTTTCATCTGGCTGATTGTGTTTTCACGGCCTGTTGGCATATGTTTGGAAATATAAGGAATTTCTGCCCATACAACCATACCTTTTTCGTCACACAGGTCGTAGAAGAACTGGTCGTGCTGATAGTGTGCCAGACGGATAGTGTTTGCACCCATTTCACAGATAAGTTCCATATCTTCAATATGGTCTTCTTTTGCCAGGGCATTGCCTTTGCCGATTCTGTCCTGGTGACGTGACACGCCGTGGAGAGGATAGCTTACGCCATTAAGGAAAAAGCCTTCTTCAGGATCAATGCGGAATGTACGGCAGCCAAATTTTGCTGATACTTCATCAACTGTTTCATCGCCATTTACAAGTTTAACTTCCGCTGTGTAAAGATATGGGTCTTTTACACCGTGCCACAGATGAACATTTTCGATTTTTATATTTACTTTTGTATCTGTAACCGGCAGTTCTTTTGTTTCAACCACACAGCCACAAGCTTTTTTAACTGTATAAACCAGTTTCTGGTTTTCAAGTGGGTTCTTTACAAATACTTCAATTTCCACATCTGCATCTTTATCTTCAATCTTTGGTGTAACCTTGATACCAGGACCACCGAAAAATTCAAGGTCAAAGTGGCTTTCATTTGTACAGATGATGTTTACATCCCTGTAAAGACCGCCGTAGAATGTAAAGTCTGCCATCTGTGGATATACACTGTCATTTGGAGCATTGTCCACTGCAACCACAACAAGTGGAGTTGTAACAGCTTTGAACTCTTCTGTAACATCAACACGCCATGTTGAATAACCGCCGTCGTGATGTGCAAGATGCTTGCCGTTTACATACAGGTCAGCAGATGAGTTTGCACCCTGAAATTCAAGAAAATATCTGTCAGCTACAGGCAAAAACTCTGCTTTGTCCACTGTTTTTGCATAAAGACAGGTACCACGGTAATAGTCATTGTCGCCATCGATACCGTCAATAGCATTCCAGCTGTGCGGCAGATTTACCCAGACCCAGTTAGCAGGCAGAGACTGTGGCGGTTCTTTTGTTTCTTTTGAAAATGCCCATTTGGAATTATAATTCAATACTTTTCTCATATTTAGCTCCTATATAAGTAAGCCTCTATACTTTTCTCTTTATTGCATCTATAGCTGTTATACACCGCTGTAAGCTGCAAAGCCACCGTCGATAGGAATAACAACACCATCAACAAAGCCGGATGCTTCTTCGCTCATAAGGAACAGTGTTGCACCGATAAGTTCTTCTGTTTCGCCGAAACGGCCCATTGGAGTGCCTGCCAGGATTTTGCCTGTACGTGCTGTTGGTGTACCGTCTTCGTTCCAGAGCAGTTTTGCATTCTGTGCTGTTGAGAAGAAACCAGGTGCGATACCATTACATCTGATACCAACGTGTGAGAAATGAACAGCCAGCCACTGTGTAAAATTGGAAACAGCAGCTTTTGCACCGGAGTATGCAGGAATTTTTGTAAGAGGTGTATATGCATTCATACTGGAAACATTTATAATGCTACAGCCTTTTTTGCCTATCATATCCTTTGCAAACACCTGTGTTGGCAGAAGAGAACCTATAAAGTTAAGGTTGAACACAAATTCCACACCTTCCTGATCAAGGTCAAAGAAAGTTTTCATATTGTCCAGATCTTCAGGATGGAAATATTCGTTGTCTGTTGTAGCTCTTGGGTTGTTGCCGCCTGCACCGTTCAGCAGAATATCGCAGCCGCCGAAATCTGCAAGAACAGCTTCGTGTGCTTTTTCAATGGATTCTTTTTTCAGAACATTGCATTCATAGGCTTTTGCGATGCCGCCTTCTGCAACAATTTCATCTGCCCATTTCTGTGCTGCTTCTTTGTTAAGGTCCAGCAGTGCAACTTTTGCACCGCAAGCACCAACTGCTTTTGCCAATGTGGAGCAGATAACACCACCTGCACCTGTGATTACAACAACTTTATTGCTAAGGTCAACTTTAAATGGTAATTTCATTATTTATTTTCCTCCAGTTTGTCTAACATATCCCATACGCCCAGCATATACATTATACCCAGTGCTCTGTCATACAGACCATAGCCGGGACGCACTGTGCCCGGACCTTCGCCCCACAGATGTCTGCCGTGGTCAGGGCGGATATAGCCATTCCAGCCTGCATCGTGGTAGGCCTTGAGAATATCGAGGATACCTGTATCACCGTCACAGTCGCGGTGGCTGGCTTCAGAGAAGTCACCGTTTTCAAAATGTTTTACATTGCGGATATGGGCAAATGCTATTCTGTCGTGATGTTTGCTTACGATATCTGCCACGTTGTTTTCCAGATTTGCACCAAGTGAGCCGGAACACAGTGTAAGGCAGTTGTAAGGATTGTCCACCATTTTAAGGAAACGGTCGATAGATGGTTCATCAACCAGCAGTCTTGGCAGACCAAAGATATCCCAAGGTGGGTCATCCATATGGATAGCCATCTTGATGTCTGTTTCCTGGCATACAGGCATAATTGCTTCCAGGAAATATTTCAGGTTTTCCCACAGCTTTTCGTGATCAATGCCTTCATATTTTTTGAACAGTTCGTCCAGTTTAGCCATTCTTTCAGGTTCCCAGCCCGGGAATGACATATTGTATTTTTCTGTAAAATCCAGGATATACTTGGCCATAGCATTGTAGTCGTCCTGAATCATATTCTTTTCATAAAACAGTGCTGTGGAACCATCGCCTACTTCGTGGAAAAGATTGGAACGTGTCCAGTCAAAGATAGGCATAAAGTTATAGCAGATAACCTTTACGCCAAATTCGCTAAGGTTTCTGATGGTCTGTTTGTAGTTTTCGATGTACATATCTCTTGTTGGCAGGCCAATTTTGATATCATCGTGAACATTTACAGACTCAACAACATCCATATTGAAACCGTATTTGTCAAGCTGTGCTTTAACTTTTGCGATTTCGTCTTTTTCCCACACTTCGCCAGGCATTTTGTCATGCAGTGCCCATACAATACCCTGAACTCCGGGAATCTGTTTGATATAGTCAAGGCTGATGTTGTCATTTCCTTCACCATACCAGCGGAATGTCATTTGCATAGTAAAAACTCCTTTCAGAAATATATTTGTATTAATTATTATTTCTATTCAAGCACATATGTTTTACCTTTTGTAAAACATAATATCCTATCATAAATTTTATTCTACTTGTATACATTTGTCAACGGAAGCACCATTGTAAAAATGCTGAAAAAACACTTTGTTTTTAGGCATATAGCAAAGAAACTTTTTATTATAACCAAAATCGAAACAAACTTGTATACAAGAAAAGACACCATAAGGTGTCTTTTTGCAAATCATAATTCTATATCTCCGAAACCTTTGAAATAATGCTTGTTGGACATTATTATTTCCGTACTGTTCATAACATTGTAATAAACGTGTTCTTCATATATCTTCATAGCTTTTTCAGCATCTTTTGCATTTATCCGTTTGGAAATATCCAGATGCTGTTGATATATTCGGGTTAATTTTTCTCTGTCGTCATTGTTGAGAAAAATCCTGAAACGGTCATAGTGATGCCGCTGGGACTGCAGGCGTTCCCATATATTTGGTCTGCCTGCCAGTTCAAACAGAAGACGATGGAATTCATTGTCCAGCTCCATAAATTTGCTGGCCAGCTGCTGACCGGTTATTTCACTTTCCAACAGTTCCCGCTGTGCATTGAGAATATATGCAATACGTATATTGTGGATTCTCTGCGGATTTTCTGCCAGGCTTTTGATTATGGCTTTTTCAATATTTTCACGCATAAAAATTGTATCTACAATCTGCTCAAGGTCTATGAGTGAAACAAATGTGCCTATATGGCTTTTTATTTCCAGCAAACCGTCTGCTTCCAGTTTTTTAAAAGCATCTCGCACAGGAGTGCGGCTGACACTGAAACTGTTGGCAATTTCCACTTCGCCTATACTCTGCCCCGGTTTTATTTTCATATACAGAATAGCTTCTTTAAGGCTGTCATAAACCTTGTTTGGCTTTTTTTCTTTTGTTGACACATTTTCACTTCCTCAATTATTATTCCTTTAAATGATATCATATTATGCAAATAAACTCAACTGCAAACAGTTTTATATTAAACTTTGTAAAATCAAAGTAAAAAATATCTGTTATGAATGTTAAACAACAGTCATTTAATTGACGATATACTGTTTGTTGTGATATATTTAAATAAATATTATTTAAACCAAGGAGACATTATTATGAATGTTGTAGTTGTTGGCGGCGGTAAAGTAGGCCAATTGCTTACCCAGCTTCTTGTTGAAGAAGAACATAATGTTGTAGTTATAGATAACCACGAAAATGTACTGAATGAACTGCAGGATGCGTTTGATGTAGCCATTGTAGAAGGCAATGGCGCTACTGTAGAAATTCAGCGTGAAGCAAATGTACCGGAAAGTGATCTTGTTATTGCTGCCACATCCAGCGACGAAGTAAATATGCTGTGCTGTGTTGTAGCAAATATGCTAGGAGCAAAACATACTGTAGCACGTGTAAGAAACCCAGAGTATGACAATCAGATTGAATTTCTGCGTCAGAAGCTTGGTCTGAATATGGCGCTGAACCCTGAAAAGGAAACTGCAAGGGAAATATTCAGAATATTGCAGTTCCCTTCTTTCACAAAAAGAGATACCTTTGCACAGGGACGTGTGGAACTGGTGGAATGGAAACTGGCAGAAGGCTGTTCTCTTGTTGGCAAAAAACTGTGGGAAGCAAAAGAGCTGTCCAGAATGAATGCCCTTATATGTGCTGTTGACAGAGACGACCAGGTAATTATTCCTGACGGCAACTTTGTTCTTCAGGCCGGCGACAAGATATCCGTTGCAGCTGAAAGTTCAAGACTTGTAAATCTTTTACACTCTCTTGGCATGGTTAATTACCCTGTTAAAAATGTAATGATTATAGGCGGTGGACATATTTCCATTTATCTTGCTGAAATGCTGATAAATTCAAAAGTTGAAGTTACCATTATAGAAAAAAATCCGGCAAAATGTGAAGAACTGAGCATTAAATTACCTAAAGCAACCATTATTCACGGCAATGGCACACATCAGGATCTGCTGCTCAGTGAAGGTATGATGGACATGGATGCAGTAATCACCCTTACAGGTGTTGATGAAGAAAACATGATTATTTCCATGTTTGCCAATTCCAAGAAAATCCCTAAAACTGTTACAAAAATCAATCACATTGAATATCTTGATATTCTCAAGACAGCCGGTATTGATACAACAGTAAGCCCTAAACTGCTTGTTGCAAATGAAATTATGCGATATGTGCGTGCTATTTATGAAAATGGCAGCATTACAGACAGTTCACAGCCGGGCACAATTGAAACACTGTACAGGCTGTTCCGCGGTGAAGCAGAAGTAATTGGTTTCACAGTACCTGAAGAAGGCAGTTTCCAGGGTGTATCACTTAAGGAACTGCGCCTGAAACCGCATATCCTTGTAGCAAATATTATCCGTGACGAAAATGTAATCATCCCTAAAGGTGATGACTGCATATTGCCTGATGATTCTATTGTGGTAGTGGCTTCTTCTGAACACGCTATCAGTAATCTTAATGATATATTTGCTCACGGAAGTTTATATTGATTTGACTTGTATGGAGGATTGATATGAATTTTCGAGTTATAGCAAAATATATGGGTAACATCCTTATGCTGGAAGCCATATGTATGATACCTGCAGTACTGGTAGCCCTTATATATAATGAAACAGAAAGTATAGTGCCTTTTTTGATAGTTATTGCAATGTGTGCAGTACTTGGTCTTATTCTTTCAAAAATAAAACAGAATAACAGAGGTATTTATGCCAAGGAAGCATATGTATCTGTTGCTCTTGGCTGGATTGTATTATCTTTCTTCGGGGCCCTGCCTTTTGTTATCAGCGGTTATATTCCAAACATAATTGATGCATTTTTTGAAACTGTTTCAGGTTTTACGACAACAGGTTCAAGTATACTTACAAATGTTGAAGCATTGTCCCACAGTATGCTGTACTGGAGAAGCTTTACCCACTGGCTGGGCGGCATGGGTGTGCTTGTTTTCCTTATGGCTGTTGTTCCTATGAGCAATACCAAAGGCGGCGGTGAAGGTCTGCAGCTGATGAAAGCTGAAAGCCCTGGCCCGTCTGTAGGCAAAATGACACCTACCCTGCGTGAAACAGCAAGAATACTGTATCTGATTTATATTGTAATGACAATCACCCTTGTTGTATTTCTTGTTATTTCAGGCATGCCGTTCTTTGACAGCCTGCTGACTGCATTCGGTACAGCGGGTACAGGTGGTTTTGGTGTAAAAGCTGACAGTATAGCCAGTTACAGTTATCTTACACAGTTTATTGTTGCAGTAGGTATGATGATGTTTGGTATAAACTTCTCTATCTATTACCTGATTATAATGAAACAGTATAAAGCAGCATTTTCAAATGAAGAAATGCGTACATATCTGGGCATAATTGCTGTTTCAACATTGCTGATTTTCATAAATCTTATGAGATTTGGCAGTTATGGTACAGGTCAGTCCGGCATAGCCTTACTGGATAGTTTCTTCTCTGTAAATACAATTATCACCACAACAGGTTTTGCTACTGCAAACTTTGACCTGTGGCCTGAATTTTCCAGATTCCTGCTGGTTATAATTATGATATCCGGTGCATCTGCCGGTTCAACAGGTGGCGGTGTAAAGGTAAGCCGTCTGATAATACTTTTAAAAACCATCAAACGTGAAATAATCTCTGTTATCCGCCCAAGAAAAGTAAAAGCTGTTATGATGGACGGTAAACCTGTAAGTGAAGTTGTTATTAAAAACACTCTTGCTTATTTTGCTGTGTACTGGTTTATTGCAATAGGCTCTATGTTTATACTGGCCTTTGTTGACGGTTTCAACAGCGAAACTACCGTTACTGCCGTTATGGCCTGTCTGAACAACATTGGTCCTGGTCTTAATATGGTAGGACCTGCAGGCAACTACAGTATGTTCTCCCCTATCTGTAAAATAGTTCTTTCCCTGGATATGCTGATAGGCCGTCTGGAAATATGGCCGATGCTGCTGTTGTTTACACCATCTATCTACAAAAATACAGCAAAGAAAAACTGAATAAAGAAACAGCCGGTACAGAAATCTGTACCGGCTGTAATTTTATCTTTTGAATCTGTGTTTGTTTTTTTCGCAGAATTTAAGCAATGTATGCAGAATGAATATATCAATAGGAACCATTACAATATTTTTTATAAGTCTTGTAGGAACCATAAATTTATATGCATTGCCATACATAATTGACAGCCACAATGGTGTAAGTGTGAGATTTATACCTACTGTAACAATAATTCTGGCTGTAATTGTTTTTGGAAGTGTAACTTTTCTGTTGTAGAAAAACAGGCCATATATAAACCCTACCAGTATTTCATTCAATGTAAATCCAGGGAAAAAAGCACCATTTGGTTTAAGCATATATTTGATGATGTCAGCCATACCGCCTGCTATCATAGCCACTATCGGGCCATAAAAATAACCTGTAAGAGCGTGTGTAAGTGAGGTAAAACCAATTTGAAGAAACTGGTTGATCTGTATTGTACACAGGGCAAGTACAGGTCCCATAGCCATAAATATTGCAGCACAAGTAATAGAACGAATATTTTTCATCTCTTTTGCAGCTTTCTGCCAGTATTCCTTCATAGTAGTCTCCTTATCGATTATTTTAATACATCCAGCATTTCTGTAAGTGTTTTGCATATATGGTCACAAAACTCTCCGCTGTATTCCGGATGCCTGTTATTTACAAGAATCGTATCAAAGCCTGCCAGCTTTGCACCTTTGATATCATCTGCAGGATTATCACCTATCATAATACATTTTTCCGGATTTCCTGCAAGGTTGCGGGCAAAATCAAAGATTTCTTTTCTTGGTTTGTCATACCCTACAAGAGCCGAAACCACAATGCCGTCAAAATAACTGTCCAAGCCCATTTCTGATGCCAGCTGCAGCAATTCAGGAAAATTATTTGACAGCATATAGTTCTTATATCCGCGTTTTTTCAGTTCTGTCAATACTGCAATGCAGTCATCGTGAAGACGGTGGTTTTTGCTGTCTACAACATACGGTCTGATAAGCGGAGCTATTTCTGCAGCCTGGGCAGGTCCAAGACCACTATCAATATACATTTTTGTAAATTCTTCATTGCAGCTGCGCCACCAGCCGTCATTTTCTATAAGATGACGGGTATCTCTGTCCGGATATGTCCACCATGGCAGACATTTACCGCTTAAATTTTTCTTTATTTCCGAATGCGGTATATTCATTTCCGGGAAGTGCGTATCACACAATTCAAGAGCAATATCCACCCACTGATTATCCGGTTTGGTAAGTGTTCCGTGGAAATCCCAGAACAGTACAGGTTTTTCTGATAAAATCTGTTCTATCTGTTGTTTAGTGCACATTCTGTTAAGCACCTCCAGTAAAGCTTTTTTTGAAAGTTTTGATGGTATATTGAGGTATTTTGCCAGTTTTTCCCTGTTATCTGTGGCATTATGTGTGCCTGAAAGACCAAGCTCAAACAAATCAGCATACGTAAGGCTTTCTTTATGTACAGATATGCCTGCACTGTTTACACCTGCATCTGAAAGACATTTCAGCAATGTTTCCTTGTCAATGCCTTCAACACCAAGCAGACCTTCCTTTGATGGTGCCTGCTTGCGGCTTTCTTTCCCCTGTACCGGTGGGATATACACATTTATTATTTCACTGCCGCGACAGATGTTCTGCACATAGTTTCTTATTCTGAAACCGGCTGAGTCAGAATCAGTAACAAGTATTATACCATTTTTCCTACCCAGTTTTTTAAGCAGGCTTTTCTTTTCCTCATCTGTATATACTGAAAAACCGTTTACAGGAATTATCAGCCCATCAATAATACTGTCCAGTTTTATGGCATCATATTTGCCTTCAACCACAACAACCTGGTTTACCTTGATTTTCTCCATTATCGCACACCTTTCGCAATAATCTGTGTGGTAAGCACATAAAGCATCTGTTTTTTATCCTGTGCTGTTGATTTCATAGCAATATCAGATTTCATAAGCAGCCGCAATATTTCTTCCAGAGCAGAAAGTGAAAAATTCTGTGCGTTGTTCATTGCTTTTTTATAGCGGTAAGAGTTGGCGTTCTTTTCAAAATCTTTCTGGACCGTCATATAATCCTTGCGCTGTGCCTGTGCCATTTTGCATCGGTGCATATCCACAAAACTTGAAGTCATTGCACCAAGTATAGCTATTTCATCTGTGCGCAGATCAAAGAGATTGTTCAGTTTTTCAATGGCCTTTACAGGCTTTTTGCGGCAGATAAGGTCTATCATATCAAAAACAGATGCCTCTACTGTTTTTACGCCCAGCCTGTCCACTATATCCATAGTAATCTGTGAATAGTCGCTGGCAGCACAGTATTTGTCCACTTCATTTATAAGCAGGCCAACATCCTTGCCGATGTTTTCCACAATTTTACGGGAAACCTCTTTAGGCAGTTCTGTTCCCTGTTTTTTTGCATGGGAAACAATCATTTCTTCAAGATAACGCTCATTGATTTCCTGGACATAATGCAGCAAACCGTGTTTTTTTACTTTTTCAAAAAGCCTGTCATATTTTTTTGCTTTCAGCTTTTTGTCATCTTCGTATGTAAGAACAACTGCGAGACGGTTGCCGTCACATTCTTCGATAAGCTGTTCAAGCTTTGCAAAATCATCATCATTGATGGATGTTATATCCCCGTCTTTTATGACTATAAGTCTTTCACCAAAAAAACTTGGTGTGAGGACAAGGTCATAAATTTCGTCCCAGTCGATTTTGCCAACAGAGAAATATGAAATACTGTCGTCATCTATTCCGTTTTTTCTGCATATCTGCTCAATAACTGTCAGATTTTCACTGCACACAAAAGAATCTTTGGATAAAACAAACCAAAGTCTTCTGAAATCTTTGTCGGTAATTTTATATCCGACCGCCATAGTTTTTCACATCCTCTACTATGTAATATCTGCCGTTGGACACATTGACCTTGACTGTCAGTGTGTCATAAAGCTCTGATGCCTGTTTTTCCTGGGTTATATCAATATTTTTCTTTATAACCGGGTAAAAATAGAAATAATAATCAGCTTCGGCAGC
>JAFULT010000044.1 GCA_017483145.1 Oscillospiraceae bacterium
CGGTGTATCTTCCACTATGTCTGTTTTTTCCTGTGGGGAAAGAATCTGCTTTTTGCCATCTGAATATTTTTTATAAATCAGTTCAGGCAATATTTCCAGATTGTTTACACCAAAAACTATATCCACAAAAGGATAACTTTTCTTAATTTTTTCAACTATATGCTGCTGCATCACCATACAGCCACACACAGCTACAATCATATTAGGGTTTGCCGCTTTAAGTGCTTTCAGCTTGCCGATATTGCCAAATATTTTCAATTCAGCATTTTCTCTGATTGCACATGTATTGAAGATAACCATATCGCTGTTTTCCAGACTGTCTGTCATGGAATAGCCCAGCTGGTATAAAAGACCTCTGATTTTTTCAGAGTCATTTTCGTTCTGTGCACAGCCAAAAGTCACCACATTTGCCAGAGGCAAATCAATAAATTTATCAGATATAATCTGCTTTACGCTATCGATATAATTCACGATATGCCCCCTTTAAAAATATTTTTTAAGAAACTGGCCTGTGTATGACGCAGGGTTTGCACATATTTCCCGTGGTGTACCTGTAGCAACAATTGTGCCGCCTTCGTCCCCACCTTCAGGGCCAATGTCTATAATATGGTCACATACCTTGATAAGGTCAAGGTTATGTTCAATAACAACTATTGTATTGCCCGCATCTGCCAGTTTCTGCAAGACATTGATAAGCCTGTGTACATCGGCTGTATGCAGACCTGTTGTAGGTTCGTCCAGAATATACAGCGTCTTGCCTGTCTGAATTTTGGAAAGTTCAAGAGCAAGTTTTACACGCTGTGCTTCGCCACCGGAAAGTGTTGTGGCGCTCTGACCAAGTTTTATATAACCCAGACCTACATCATACAATGTTTTTATCTTTCTGTAAATCTTTGGATGATTTTCAAAGAAAGCCATTGCCTGTTCGACTGTCATTTCAAGCACATCAGCAATATTCTTGCCTTTGTATTTTACTTCCAGTGTTTCCCTGTTGTACCTTTTGCCTTTACATACATCGCAAGGCACATAAATATCCGGCAGAAAGTGCATTTCTATCTGCAGTATGCCATCACCTTCACAGGCTTCACAACGGCCGCCTTTTACATTAAAGGAGAATCTGCCTGCATTGTAACCACGCATCTTTGCATCATTAGACTGTGCAAAAAGATTGCGTATATCTGTAAATACACCTGTGTAGGTTGCAGGGTTTGAACGCGGTGTGCGGCCAATGGCATTCTGGTCTATACAGATAACTTTATCAATATTTTCCAGACCGATAATATCTTCGTGCTTGCCCGGTTTGGCTTTTGAACCGTTGAGTACGGCAGCTGTTTTCTTATAAAGAATTTCATTTACAAGACTGGATTTGCCACTACCGGAAACACCGGTAACACATATAAATTTACCCAGAGGGAATTCAACGTCTATATTTTTAAGGTTGTTCTGCTGCGCACCGATAACTTTGATAAACTTGCCATTGCCTTCACGTAACTGTTCAGGTAAAGGAATCACTTTTTTACCGCTCATATACTGACCTGTGATGCTTTCTTCACAGGCTTCAATATCTTCCAGTGTTCCCTGTGCCACAATTTCGCCGCCATGAACACCGGCACCAGGACCGATATCAACAATATAGTCAGCGGCACGGATCGTATCTTCATCGTGTTCTACAACAAGAAGCGTATTGCCTAAATCACGCAGATGTTTAAGTGTAGCAATCAGTTTTTCATTGTCTCTCTGATGCAGACCTATACTTGGTTCATCAAGTACATACAGAACCCCCATAAGTGATGAGCCTATCTGTGTTGCAAGACGGATACGCTGACTTTCACCACCGGAAAGGGATGCTGCACTTCTTGCAAGTGTAAGGTATTCAAGACCAACACTTTTAAGGAAATTCAGTCTTTCCTTAATTTCTTTCAGAATGCTTTCTGCAATCAGCAGTTCCCTGTCTGTAAGCTGTACATTGTCAAGAAATTTTATTGCATCGCGTACACTCATTTTTGTGAACTGGCTGATGTTGATTCCACCAACTGTTACAGCAAGGATAATAGGTTTCAGTCTGTCACCATGACATTCCGGACATTCTATACCGCTCATAATACCGGATATTTCTTCTTTTACCCAGTTGGAGTTTGTCTCTCTGAAACGGCGCTCAAGGTTAGGAATAATACCTTCAAATTCTGTCTGATATTTGCTCATTCCTCTGTCTGTTTCACGGTAAAGATCCAGTTTTTCACCATTTGTGCCATAAAGTATGGCATTTACAGCTTCCTTGGACAGGTCCTTGATTGGTGTGGAAAGTGTAAATCCATATTTGTCTGCAAGACCTCTGTAGTACATATGTGATACAGAACCGTCTGCATAATACCAGCCACTGGCTTTGATAGCGCCCTGGTCTATTGAAAGCTTTTTGTTTGGAATAACAAGGTCCGGGTCAACACGCATAAACACACCAAGACCGGTACATTTTTCACAGGCTCCAAAAGGATTATTGAATGAAAACATTCTTGGTGCCAGTTCATCAATGCTTATACCGTGGTCAGGACAGGCAAAATTCTGTGAAAACAGCATTTCTTCCCCGTCAATAACATCCACAATTACTGTGCCATTTGTAAGAGAAAGTGCTGTTTCAAGGCTCTGTGCAAGACGGCTGGAAATATCGCCACGGATAGAAAGACGGTCAACAACAATCTCAATACTGTGTTTTTTGTTCTTTTCAAGAACAATGTCTTCTTCAAGGTCGTAGATAATTCCATTTACCCTCACACGTACAAAACCCTGTCTCTTGGCAGCGTCAAATTCTTTTACGTGTGTCCCCTTCTGTCCTTTTACAACCGGCGCCAGCACCTGAAAACGGGTGCCTTCCGGCAAAGCCATAACAGAATCAACCATCTGGTCAACTGTCTGCTGTTTGATTTCCTTGCCACATACAGGACAGTGCGGAATACCTATTCTTGCATACAGCAGACGCAGATAATCGTATATTTCTGTAACTGTGCCAACTGTGGAGCGGGGGTTTTTTGATGTGGTTTTCTGGTCAATGGAAATAGCCGGAGAAAGACCGTCTATAGATTCTACATTTGGCTTTTCCATCTGGCCAAGAAACATTCTGGCATAAGAAGACAGGCTTTCCATATATCTTCTCTGGCCATCTGCATAAATGGTGTCAAATGCCAGGCTGGACTTGCCGGAGCCGGAGAGCCCTGTCATAACAACCATTTTATCTCTTGGAATTGTAACATCTATATTTTTTAGGTTATTTTCTTTTGCACCCTTAATAACAATATTTTCGCTACTCATTTTTCTCCTATTTCATGTTTCTCAATTTTTCAATTCTGTCTCGCAGGAAAGCGGCGTGTTCAAATTCCAGAATCTTGGCGGCCTGTTTCATTTCTTTTGTCAGGCGCTCAATAAGCTGCTCGCGTTCTGCTTTTGACATACGTTTTGCCTGTTTTTTCGGACTGTCTTCTTTGGAAGATATTTCGATGATTCCTCTGATATCTTTTTTGACTGTCTGTGGTACAATGCCGTGTTTTTCGTTATAAGCAATCTGAATTTCACGGCGGCGGTAGGTTTCTGTAATAGCACGTTCCATAGAATTTGTAACTGTATCGGCATACATAATAACCTGTCCGTTTGCATTTCTTGCAGCACGGCCAATTGTCTGTATAAGGCTGGTTTCACTGCGCAGGAAACCTTCTTTGTCTGCATCAAGTATTGCAATAAGGCTTACTTCAGGCAGGTCAAGACCTTCACGCAGAAGGTTGATACCAACCAGTACATCGATTGTACCCAGGCGCAGATCACGGATAAGTTCCATTCTTTCAAATGTATCTACCTCGTGATGCATATATTTTACTTTTATTTTCTTGGCAGAAAGATATTCTGTAAGGTCTTCTGCCATTTTCTTTGTAAGTGTGGTGATTAGTACACGTTCGTCTTTATTTATTCGTTCATAGATCTCACCTAGAAGGTCTTCAATCTGTCCCTCTACCGGTTTAACTATTATTTCCGGGTCAATAAGACCTGTAGGACGGATAATAAGCTGTGCTGTCTGGCTGGCATGTTCCTTCTCATATTTGCCCGGCGTGGCCGAAACAAATACCAGCTGATTAACCTTGCTTTCAAACTCTTCAAACTTAAGCGGTCTGTTATCGAATGCGCTTGGCAGACGGAAGCCATATTCCACCAGATTTTTCTTTCTGGCATAGTCGCCACCGTACATTGCACCTACCTGCGGAATAGTAACATGGCTTTCATCAATAAACATCAGAAAATCATCCGGGAAATAATCCAGCAGGGTTGTACCTGTTTCCCCTGGTTTCCTGCCGGAAAAAACAGCTGAATAGTTTTCTATTCCTTTGCACATACCCACTTCCATCAGCATTTCCATATCATACTGTGTGCGTTGTGAAATACGCTGTGCCTCTATCAGCTTGCCCTGACTGGTAAACATTTCCACCTGCCGGTCCATTTCCTTGCGGATATTTTCAAGAGTGATTTTCATCTTTTCTTCAGAAACAATATAATGGCTGGCCGGGAAAATGGCAACATGGTTAAGTGTGGCAAGCACATTGCCTGTAAGAACATGAATCTCACGGATTCGTTCTATCTCATCTCCGAAAAATTCTATTCTGAAGGCAGTTTCCTGTGAGTATGCAGGATAAACCTCCACAATATCACCGCGTACACGGAATTTATTGCGGACAAAATTCATATCATTTCGTTCATACTGCAGGCGTACAAGGGATTTCATCAGTTCTTCCCTTGTCATCCTGTTGCCGGGACGGAGTGAAACTACCATTTCACGGTAATCTATAGGGTCACCAAGTGAGTAAATGCAGGAAACAGATGCAACAATTATTACATCTCGTCTTTCTGACAGTGCAGCTGTAGCACTGTGGCGCAGTCGGTCTATTTCTTCATTGATGGCACTGTCTTTTTCAATATAGACATCCTTGCCAGGGATATAGGCTTCCGGCTGATAATAATCATAGTAGGACACAAAGTATTCCACCGCATTGTCCGGAAAAAACTCTTTAAACTCTGTACACAACTGTGCCGCAAGGGTTTTGTTATGAGCCAGAACAAGTGTCGGTCTGTTTACTTTCTGAATAATCTGTGCCATGGTATAGGTTTTGCCCGTGCCGGTAGCGCCAAGAAGAATCTGGCTTTTTTTACCATCAAGAATGCCCTGGCTTATCATCTCTATAGCCTGTGGCTGATCACCGGCAGGCACATATTCACTTTTTAAAACAAATTTATCCATAAATCAATATTTAAGTCTCTCCAGTTCACCACTGTCTGCAAGTGATACAAAATCATCATCTGCAACAATAATATGGTCACTCAGTTCAACATTTATAAGTTTAAGTGCTTTGAAAATCTTTTCGGTTGTAATGATATCTGAACGGGACGGCAGTGCAATACCACCCGGATGATTGTGGGCAATGACAACTGCGGTTGCATTGCTGTTTACAACAGATGCCACAATCTTTTTAACTGTCACAGGACTGGAATTAACTGTACCTTCAAACAATTTTTCACATTTTATCAGTTTTTTCTTGTCGTCAAGCAACATAATGTGCACTTCTTCATTCTTTTTACCATAAAATCTTGGAATGAAGAATCTGCCCGCCTCATTTGTTGAGTTTACTATTTTTGTATCTTTGGTTTTGTCTGTATGATAAACAGACAGCAGTTCAGGTATCAGTTTTATAAGTGTGGCTGTATGATTGCTTATTCCCTTTATCTTGCACAGTTCTTCCACAGGAGCATCAAAAACAGCAGAAAGGCTTTTGAATTCATTCAGCAGCAAATGTGCAATTTCGTTTGTATCACTGCGTGGAATAGAATAAAAAAGCAGTAATTCAAGTATATTATGATCTTCAAAACCTGAAAGTCCATCGGTGAGAAAACGAGCTTTAAGACGTTTTCTGTGTCCGTCATGCAAACCCATATTGTACCTCCCCGAAAATTTTTATTTACTAAAGTCAGAAAATAATATATACTAATTTATTATACTACAAATCAAATAAAAATTAAAGTAGGTATATATAAAAAATGAGAAGTTTCACAGCTGGAAAAAATGATGATGGCGTACGTCTTTTGCGCTTCTGCGAAAAAGTGTGCCCCACCATGCCAAAAGGCATGCTTCATAAAGCTTTCCGCAACAAAAGAATTAAAATAAACGGTAAAAAGCAGGATGAAAATTATCGTCTTGTAGCCGGAGATCTGATTGAATTGTACATAAATGATGAATTTTTTGCAGAAGGAAATAATAATAAGTTCAGACCCGTGGATTATTCCGCATTGAACATCATTTATGAAGATGACAATATAATGCTGGTAAACAAACCTTTTGGACTGCTTTGTCATTCCGACAACAAGGATGAAAGCAATCTGATTGATATGATTCTGTCATATCTGTATGAAAAAGGTGTTTATTCACCCGAAAAGGAGAACACCTTTACACCCGCTTTATGCAACAGAATTGACCAGGGCACAGAAGGAATTGTGATTGCCGCTAAAAATTATAAAGCACTTGCCGATATGAATACTGTTATTAGAGATAATCTGCTTGAAAAAACATATCTTTGTATAACAGAAAAGCCTGTTGCTGACGGCAGGTACACAGCATATCTCAAGCGCGATAAAACTGCAAAGAAAGTATCAGTTACAAAAAATAAAACTGATGCCGAAAGCAAGGAAATAATCACTGTGTTCAATACATTGGACAGAAAAAACAAATACAGCCTTGTACAGTGTACACTTATAACAGGGCGAACCCATCAGATACGTGCACATCTGGCATTTCTTGGATCTCCTATTATTGGTGACAGAAAATATGGAAAAGCACATAAGGGGCTTGACAGCCAGCTGCTATGTGCATACAGACTTTTATTTAAAGATATCCCCAAGGAATCATCTGTAAATTATCTGTCTGGTAAAGTATTTGAATATAAAAATAATTCTGTTTCTGAATATTTCAATAAAATATGAGGTATATATGATCAAAAATAAATTAAATAAACAACAGACCGCTTTTGCAGCAGGTGCTGTTATAGGTTTTATCATTTTTGCACTTATATACGGCCTTGAAGTTGTAAATGTAACAAATGACAGTTTTATAATAAACGGATATATTGAAAAGGATGTAGCCCAGCACTATGCCGGCTGGATGCTGTACAGAAGCAGTCCATGGCA
>JAFULT010000045.1 GCA_017483145.1 Oscillospiraceae bacterium
TGGCCTTGGCCGCGCTCCACCGTAGCGGCCATTTGCGCATGGTCGGCGGCGTAGCCGCCTTCCACGGCAAACCGGCATGCATTGCCCTTAAGGGCAATGACGGCGCTAAACTATAATTTATCGTACCGACTATAAAAATAGGCACAGCATATAACCTGCTGTGCCTGTAATTTGTTTTTATGCAAAATTGTTGCCTTCTTCGTAATAGGATTCATATTCAAAGATATGGAAGGAAATCTGGCTGCCCGGGTAGCCCAGCTGTACAAAATAATCATTCAGCAGTTTTGCTACCGCGTCCTGCACTTCCTGTGGGCGGGCAAACCACCATACCTGTACTACAGGCCAGTGTCTGATTTCCCCGCTGAAATCAAAGAATTTTGATTCCTGCCAGTCAAACACAAACCAGTCTGCAGGGCAGTCTACAATCTGACCCAGCTTTTCGCAGTTGTCCATTGCGAGAGATTTTGCTTGTTCCTGTGTAACGCCTTTTACAATAATCTGTGGCATAATTATTTCTCCTTTGTGTCAATTTATTCAATTACAGGCAATACTTTTCTGATGGAGTCATAGCGCATATGCATACCATCCATAAAGTCTTTGTTGGTAAGGCCAACCGCATCAGGGTCATATGAGCCATACAGCTCTATGCCGTATTTTTCCGCAGTCCGTTTCAGATAATCTTCCACTTCAAACAGGCAGCGGTATCTGTCATACTGGTCCTGTGCAGACCAATAAACATAGTGGTGATATGACGGCAGGAAGAATATCACCTTTATGCCCTTTGCCTGCAGATATTCAATAAAATCTTCAAACATGGCTGTATAATAAGGGCTTAATTCTTCAAAATCCGTCAGACGCAGAAGGTCTGTGTTTGCGGTGGTCAGTGCGTCGCCATCTGCCAGTTCCTGGTGGCGGGTTCTCATATTGAGGTCATATACAATTGACCCGTCCGGTGTTTTTATAATATCGTCATTGCTGTAAATCATATCCACCGGCACAACTTCCGGCTGGTTTGTGCCGTCTTTGTTGCGCTGATATGCTTTGACGCTGGCCTGAAAATAACTTGGGTCTAAAAGAGCCTTGTACTTTTCCACAGGGTTTTCCGGTGTGTAATCTGCCGCTTCATAGCCCAGTTCCTCAACAATAAACTGATTGTACAGTTCCTTGTTGCTGCGCTCATCAATATTTTCTTCCCCGTCATTGAATATCCACGGGTCTATGCCCATTACAAATATTTCCGGTTCTTTCCCTTCTTTGGCAAAAATGTAATAGCTGGTAAAGAAGTCGTAAATATCAGCACCCACATTTGATGCGTTGTACAGGGTTTTGCCGTTTGTAAAAGCTGTATCTATCTGTATTGCACGGGATGAACCGTTAACCAGAACCTGTGGTGCCTGCGGGCATTGCCGTGCATATATTTCGTTAAGTTCACGGCCGTCCAGCTGCTGGTATCCGTTTACATAATGGCCGTCCAACATATAATCGCACACCATTCTTTCAAAGCCTGCACCCCAGAAAAGGCCGGAAGGGTCCACACGGTATGAAACAAACATCATACCTGCCAGCAAAGGAACAAACAGCATAAGTTTTGCAATTAATTTAAACATACTCTGTCCCCCTTAAAACTGGAAATAGATAAACTGACTCTGGCCAAACCAGCCAAAGAAGATTATCAGCAGCATAACGGTGTAATAAAAGCCCCAGCGGATAAGGAATGAACTTTTGTTTATTCTGTCTGTCAGTTCACCGTCTCCGCACCATTTTTCCACCAGCAGCATAAACAGTATGCACAGTGTCAGCATAGGACCATTGTTTGTAAAATAACCCATTCTGTCAAGGGAAGGCATCAGAGCCCCGCCTGCAAACAGATTGCCGGCCACATACAATGCATCAGAAATGGAATTGGCACGGAAGAAAATATAGGTAAAGCACACAAGGATAAAGGTGGTGACAATTCTGAAAGCGCCGTAGACTTTGCCTTTTGTGTTCACACCCAGTTTTTTATATAGTTTCTTTTTTGCCTTTTTGGTAACAATTTCAAAGGCGCGCAAAGCTGCGTGCAGCAGCCCCCATATCACATAAGTCCAGGCTGCGCCGTGCCAGAAACCGCTGATTATAAAGACTGTGAACACAGCCACATAAACAGCCCTGCCCGGATTTTTGGAATACCACACTATCGGCTGGAAAATATAGTCCTGAAACCAGCCGGAAAGCGAAATATGCCAGCGTGTCCAGAATTCTGTAAGGCTTTTTGAAATATACGGGCGTTTAAAGTTTGCCATCAGTTTAAAGCCCATTACCAGCGCGGCACCGCGGGCAATATCTGAATAGCCGGAAAAGTCGCCGTAAATCTGAAATGCAAACAGCACTGTGGCGATTACAAGGCTGATACCGGTATATGATGTGACATCATTGTAAACTGTATTCACAATTGCGGCCACGCTGTCTGCCACAACCAGCTTTTTGAAAAAGCCCCAGGCCATCAGTACAAGACCGTCTGTAACACGTTTATAATCAAAGTTATGCTTTTTATAAAACTGCGGCAGAAGATTTTCTGCACGTTCTATAGGGCCTGCAACCAGCTGTGGGAAAAAGCTGATAAACAGCGAATAAGTGAAAAAGTTTTTCTCTGCAGGCATTTTGCCTTCGTACACATCAATCACATAGCCCATTACCTGGAATGTGTAAAAACTGATGCCTATAGGCAATATAACTTTGAGAAAAGGCAGATAACTGCCGCCCAGCAGAGAGTTTACATTGTCTGCAAAGAAATCATAGTATTTATATACAAACAGGACAGCCAGATTCAGCACCAGGGACGTGATAAACGCAAATTTTTTCCGCTTTTTCTTTTCTTCTCTATGGAACTTTTCAATCAGAAGGGCGCCCAGCCAGGTAACAAAAACAGAAAAGCCGATAAGCAGGATATACTTCGGTTCCCAGCTCATGTAGAAATATATGCTCCGGCCCAGCAGAAAAAGGTTGCGCGGTTTAAGCGGTAAAGCCAAAACTGCGACTGCTACAACCGGAAAAAACACCAAAAATTCTACTGAATTAAACAGCATTTTTTCTCCTCACAGGGACTTTTCCCTATTTATCTTCCAATTTTTTCTCCAGCTCTCTCACACGTTTTTCCAGCAGGGCATTTGCCTGTGCCAGACGTTTGATTTTTGTGGAGAAGCCTGATATTACTGCTGAAACTGACAGCATAATAAGCAGGATAAACACAAAGAGAGTAAGGAATATAAAGTTTACAGGGTTGGCCACACCGGAGATATCCCCCAGCACCAGCACAAGGTATGGGAACACTGCAAACAGAATCATAGTGGCTGAAAATGCCAGCCAGATAATAGAATATTTAACTTCTATTTTTTTGTTTTTAATCAACCATACTATCATAACAAAAAGTACGATAGCACCGAATATAAGCAGAACCTGCAGGTCACTGTCATGCCATTGGAACATAATTATTTACCTGCCTTTCTTTTGGTTGAAATTCTGTCTACCACCAGGGCAAGACATACTTTAATCATATAATATGCGCTTTTCAGGCTGCGGATAGAGGAAACGCCGCCCTGTCTTTCTTCCATAACAACAGGCACTTCCCCCACTCTGTAGCCGTTGAGAACACAGGACATAATTGCTTCCGGTTCAGGATAGTCATCTGCATAATTGTCTGCAAAGAATTCTATCAGCTGTCTGTTGCTGGCGCGGTAACCGCTGGTTACATCATACACTTTTTTACCGGTGAGAATTTTAATCAGCAGGGATATGATATTGATACCCAGTCTGCGCATAAATGATGACTGGAAGCCTTCCTTTTCAATAAAACGTGAGCCGATAGCCATATCAACTTCACCGTCAATAACCGGCTGACATACTTTGGCAAGATAACGAGGGTCGTGCTGACCGTCGCCGTCCATCTGCACAGCTATATCATAGCCATTCTGTTTGGCATACAGATAGCCGGCCTGTACGCCGCCGCCGATGCCCAGATTTATAGGGTTGTTGATATAGTTCATGCCGTTTGCACGCAGAATTTTTTCTGTGTTGTCACGGGAACAGTCATTTACTACAAGATAGTCGGCAAACGGGGCATTGGCTTTCAGGTTTGCCACCACGCGCTCTATGCTTTCCTGTTCGTTGTAACAGGGAATTATTACAAGTATTTTCAAGAGAAAAGCCTCCCTTAATCAAGAATAAATTTTATCAGGTCCTGCAGCACTTTGTCGCGGGAGTGATATTCAAAATGATATTTGCGGGCATTTGCGCCCATTGTGTCACGGTCTGCCTGTGACATACTGTAAAGTTTTACAATATTTTCATACAGGGCATGGCTGTCGCCGCTGGGGGCAGTCAGCCCGGCCTGTGCTTTTTCTATAACAAAGCTGCCTTCACCGTCAATACAGGTGAGAACAGGCTTGCCACCGGCCATATAGCTGGTAACTTTTGCAGGTATAGTAAGTCCTAAATCATCACTTTTGGCCAGCGGGGCAAACAGGGCATCAGCCAGGGTGTGGTACATAGGCATATCGGTAACAGGTTTTGAGCCAAGGAAATCAAAATATTCCCCTACTCCCTGTTTTTCCACATAGGCTTCTATGTCTTTTTTTGACATACCATCGCCCACAATAATAAATTTAATGTCTTTTATGCCGTCTTTTTTCAGCAGCACCGCTGCATCAACTGCCACTTCCACATTCTGTGCAGGGGAAATGTTGCCAGCATATACGATTTTGAAAAAGTTTTTGTATTTTTCTTCCAGCTGTGTATTGTGAATATCCTGTTCATAGAATTTTTCACAGTACTGTGGGATTGTGGCCACTTTTTCCTGCGATTTGCCTGTGATTTTCACCAGTGTTTCATTAAGGGATGGTGACATGGCAATCAGCTTGTCGCATTTTTTATAATGCCAGTGACTTGTACCTTTCACAAGGCCGCGCAGGAATTTATTCTGTATGTTCAGAACGGAATACAGGTTTTCCGGCCATAAGTCCAGCACATAGGTGGTAAGGGGCACCTTTTTCAGTTTTGAATATACAATGGCCGGGAAAATCATATAGACAGGGCTGGTTTCATAGCAGAAAACAGCATCGTACTTTTTGTTTAAAAAAGACAGAACTTTGAAGGATGCGAAAAACGGGTATGAGATATAGTTTAAGAAAATTCTGATATTGGTATTGCCTTTGCGCAGAATTTCCCAGCATCTGTAAACCTTTACGCCGTTAAAGTCCTGTTTTTTGTTTTTGAACCAGCCGTAGCCTTCGGGCATAATGCCGTTTGGGTAGTTTGGTATGCCGCACAGCACATCCACTTCGATATCGTTTTCCACAAAACCTGTGGCAATGTCGCTGATGCGGAAATTTTCCGGCCAGAAATGCTGGCTGATGATTAAAATACGTTTTTTCAAAATCTTGGGTTCCTTGGTTTATATTTGTCGGGCGATTCGTGAATCGCCCCTACGCGCGTTATATCAATACTTTCTCCACACCATTTTATTTACAACGCCGGTGTAGCTCTGGATAATTTTGATAACTTTTGTGGATACGTTTTCTTCCACATAGTCCGGCACAGGAATGCCATAGTCGCCGGCGGCGTTCATTGCAACTGCTGTGTCAACAGCCTGCAGCACCTGGTCTGTAGTAATGCCTGCCAGGATAAAGTTGCCTTTGTCCAAAGCTTCCGGTCTTTCTGTGGATGTGCGGATGCAAACTGCAGGGAACGGATTATCTACTGACAGGAAGAAACTGCTTTCTTCCGGCAGGGTGCCGGAGTCAGACACAACTGCAAAGGCGTTCATCTGCAGATGGTTGTAATCGTGGAAGCCCAGAGGTTTGTTCTGGATAACACGTTTGTCAAAAACAAAGTTTCTCTGTTTGATGAATTTTGCGCTTCTTGGGTGGCAGGAGTAAAGGATAGGCATATCGTACTTTTCTGCCATTGCATTTACTGCGTTCATCAGATTGAAAAAGTTTGCTTCTGTATCAATATTTTCTTCACGGTGGGCAGACAGCAGAATGTATCTGCCTTTTTCAAGGCCCAGTCTTTCAAGAATATCGCTGTCTTTAATCTGCTGCAGGTTTTCGTGGAGAACTTCAGCCATAGGGCTGCCTGTAACATATGTTCTTTCCTTGGCTGTGCCTTCGGCGTTGAGATAGCGGCGGGCGTGTTCGGAATAGCACATATTTACGTCTGCAATATGGTCCACGATTCTGCGGTTTGTTTCTTCCGGCAGACATTCGTCAAAACAGCGGTTGCCTGCTTCCATATGGAAGATAGGAATATGCAGTCTTTTTGCGCTGATGGCTGACAGACAGCTGTTTGTGTCGCCAAGGATAAGCAGTGCGTCAGGTTTCTGTTCCACCATCAGTTTATAGCTTTTTGCAATGATATTGCCGATGGTTTCGCCCAGGTCAGCCCCAACAGCGTCCAGATAGAAATCCGGTGCGCGCAGGCCCAGGTCGTCAAAGAACACCTGGTTCAGTTCATAGTCATAGTTCTGGCCTGTGTGAACGAGAATCTGGTCAAAATATTTGTCTGCTTTTTTGATAACAGCAGCAAGACGGATGATTTCCGGTCTTGTGCCGATGATTGTCATTAATTTAAGTTTGCTCATTTTATTGCTCCATTACGAAAGTATTGTTGAATATTACCTGGCCTGCTTCGATTTTTGCAAAAGGCGCAATGCGGTTGTATGCCTTTACCACACTGTTGATACACAGGTGCACACCCTTTTCGATAACCACATCGTGGTCAACAACTGCACCAAAGTTGATGATACAGCCGGTTTTCACCTTTGCGGTGGTGTTTATAACCGCCTGTGGCAGAACAGCACAGCCCTTTTCAACAAGGGCATTTTTGCTGACATAGGCAGATGAGTGTATAATTGTAGCCACCTGTGCGCCTGCACCGTTGAAAATCTGTATCCATTCAACACGCAGGTTGTTGTTGCCGAAAGCGGGGTAAAACCAGGTGTTTTCATCTATGAAATTCACATAGTCGGTGCATTTGCCCGCCACCCTTTCGTCTGTGGATTTATCGTCAAGGAAGATGATTTCATCAAAAAGTTTTCCGGATAAAACCACATCTTCTATCGTTTTGCCATAGCCGCCAAAGCCAAGTATTACCAATCTTTTCATATTATTTGTCTACCTTTACATAATAGGTGTCAGGTTTATTGGGGTTGAATATTTCGCTGGACCAGAACAGGCAGATAACTTCTGTATCGCCGATGTTTGTGATTTTGTGTGTATAGCCCACAGGAATATCCACAACTGTCGGTGTGTTGCCTTCCACAGTGTAGCGGATGATTTCGTCTGTAATCATATGGCGGAAAGAAATTTCAGCCTTGCCGGAAAGCACAAAGAATTTTTCCACCTTTGTGTGATGCCAGTGGTCACCTCTGGTAATGCCCGGCTTTGTGGTGGACACAAAAATCTGGCCGAAGGATTCGCTTTTGATAAACTCTGCCAGCCAGCCGCGGGCATCTTCGTTCTTTTTCAGCTGATAGCTGAATTTGTCTTCATCAAGGTAAGACAGGTATGTGCCGTAAAGGCGCTGGTCAAGAAGTGTATTCAGCGGTGGCATAACAAGAGTTTCCCTGTTTTTGCCGAAATTTGTGATTTTTTCTGCCAGTTTGCCCAGGGTGATTCTGTGCAGTGTGTCGATTTCAAAAAAGCCAGGTTTATAGTCAGTTGTGTTTTCAAGGATATCTACGAATTTTGCGATAACATCATCGATATAGCACAGTGTCAGCTCTTTGTCCGGGTCATTTATCTGCAGTAGCAGGCCGTGGGCCACGTTGTGCATAAAGGTGGCCACAACTGTGTTGTAGTTTGGTCTGGACCATTTGCCGAAAACGCCGTAAAGACGGACGATAAACGCAGGGTTGTGGCCGTTTGCCATAAACAGTTCTTCACCCATTTTTTTGCTTTTGCCGTAATCGTTGTCCAGCTGTGCCTGAATTGAAGAAGACACAACAACAGGGGCTTTATTGCCCTTTTCTTTCAGGGTTTTCAGCAGGGTTGCAGAAAAATCTGTGTTGCCTTCATAGAATTCTTTCACATCAACAGGGCGGTTTACACCGGCAAGGTGGAAAACAAAGTCTGCGTCTGTGCAATATTCTTCCAGCTGGGAGAGTGTGTTTTCCCTGTCATAGAGATACAGGTTTGTGTAGCCGGCCTGCAGCAGTGTAGCTGTCAGGTTTTTGCCTATAAAGCCGGTGGCGCCTGTAATTAAAATCTTCTTATCTTTCAAGTTTAGCCAGCTCCTCTTTGATATAGTCTGTGGTTTTCATCTTTGCAACTGTGCCGGCAACGTCCAGTCTTTCTGTGTTGTGGCTGTTGTACTGGTGGAGAAGTTTTTCTTCTGTGCGGCCTTCAACAAAGTATTTGTCATAGTTAAGATCGCGGTTGTCAGCAGGCACGCGGTAATAGCTGCCCATATCGATGGCTTTTGCTGCTTCTTCTTCTGTCAGCAGTGTTTCGTACAGTTTTTCGCCGTGTCTTTCACCGATGATTCTGATGCCTGTGTCGCCAAACAGCTGCTGTGTGGCTTTTGCCAGGTCGCCGATGGTACAGGCAGGTGATTTCTGTACAAACAGGTCACCAGGCTGGCCGTGTGTAAATGCAAACACAACCAGGTCAACGGCTTCGTCCAGGTTCATAAGGAAACGTGTCATATCAGGGTTTGTGATTGTCAGCGGTTTGCCCTGACGGATCTGGTCGCGGAACAGCGGAATAACACTGCCGCGGCTGCACATAACATTGCCGTAGCGTGTGCAGCAGATGGTGGTTTTGTCGCCGTCAACTGTTCTGGATTTGGCTGTGATAACCTTTTCCATCATAGCCTTTGAAATACCCATTGCATTGATTGGGTATGCGGCCTTGTCTGTGGACAGGCAAACAACCCTTTTTACGCCGTGGTTTATAGCACTTGTCAGCACGTTTTCTGTGCCGATAACGTTTGTTTTTACTGCTTCCATAGGGAAGAATTCGCAGGATGGCACCTGTTTCAGTGCTGCTGCGTGGAAAATATAGTCAACGCCGTGCATAGCATTGTTTACACTGTTGATATCTCTTACATCACCGATGTAGAATTTTACTTTCTGGCTTTCCACAGGGTATTTTACCTGCAGGTCGTGGCGCATATCGTCCTGTTTCTTTTCGTCACGGGAGAAGATACGGATTTCACCGATATCTGTTGTGAGAAAATGTTTGAGTACTGTGTGACCGAAAGAGCCTGTGCCCCCTGTAATCAGAAGGGTTTTACCTTTAAAAACTGAATCTGCCATAATTTATATCCTCCAAAGCATAATGCTTATTTGTACTGAATTTACGATTAAACGCAATTATACATTATAATCTTTAATATTTTAACATACTTTGACAGAATTTAAAAGAGTAATACAGCTTTGTTAAAAAAAATATTACAATTTAGCTACAATTTTTTGCATATATGTGATATTATGGATATATAAATTTTTCTCAAGGAGATATAAGATGAGCGTTTTAAACAGATTTTTAAACTATATCCAGATTGATTCCCCTTCCAACCCTAAAAAATTCGGTACAGTACCATCAACTGATATTCAGCTGAATGTGGCAAGATTTCTTGAAAAGGAAATGAATGAAATGGGTCTGGCTGATGTGCGTATCAAAGACGGCACAGTATACGGTGTGCTGCCTGCAACAGAAGGCTATGAAGACAGAGACTGCATCGGCTTTATTGCACATATGGACACAGCGCCGGAATTCAACGGTTTTGGTGTGAAACCACAGATTATTGAAAACTATGACGGCGGTGACGTACTGCTGGCAGGCAGCGGCCACGTACTGAGCGTGAAGGAATTTCCGTTCCTGCCATCTCTCAAAGGCCAGAAACTGATTACTACAGACGGTACAACCCTGCTGGGCGCTGATGACAAAGCCGGTATTGCTGAAATTATGGAAGCCGTACAGATTGTTATGGATGAAAAAATCCCACACGGCAAGGTAGTTATTGCATTTACACCGGACGAAGAAATCGGCCAGGGTGTGGCAAAATTTGACGTAGACGGCTTTGGTGCAAAACTGGCATACACAGTTGACGGCGGCGCATACAACGGCATCTGCTATGAAAACTTCAACGCTGTTTCTGCAGTGGTTGAATTCAACGGCTACTCCATCCATCCGGGCAGTGCAAAAGGCAAGCTGGTAAACAGCCAGCATATGGCATTTGAATTCCACA
>JAFULT010000004.1 GCA_017483145.1 Oscillospiraceae bacterium
CAAAGCCTGCATCGGTTTTATCGCCCATATGGACACAGCACCTGAATTCAACGGCTTTGGTGTAAAACCGCAGATTATCGAAAACTATGACGGCGGCGACGAGCTGCTGGCCGGCAGCGGCCACACACTTTCCGTAAAGGAATTTCCGTTCCTGCCATCTCTCAAAGGCCAGAAACTGATTACAACAGACGGCACTACCCTGCTGGGCGCAGACGACAAGGCCGGCATTGCTGAAATTATGGAAGCTGTGCAGATTGTTATGGATGAAAAAATTCCACACGGCAAGGTGGTAATCGCCTTTACCCCGGACGAAGAAATCGGTCAGGGTGTGGCCAAATTTGACGTGGACGGCTTTGGGGCAAAACTGGCATATACAGTTGACGGCGGCGCATACAACGGCATCTGCTATGAAAACTTCAATGCTGTTTCTGCAGTGGCCCAGTTTAATGGCTACTCCATTCACCCGGGCAGTGCAAAGGGCAAACTGGTAAACAGCCAGCATATGGCATTTGAATTCCACAGCCTGCTGCCTGCATTTGAAAAACCTGAACATACAGAAGGCTTTGAAGGCTTCTTCCATCTGATTGAAACAAAGGGTGCAACAGAAAAGACAACTCTGGAATACATTGTGCGCGACCACGATGCTGAAAAGATTGACAAAAAGCAGGAAGTTATGAAAGACATTGCTGCATTTATCAACAAGAAATACGGCGAAGGCAGCTGTGTTCTGCATCTGAGAGAACAGTACAGAAATATGAAAGAACAGATTCTGCCATACTTTGAAGTGGTGGAAGCTGCTGAAAATGCAATCAGAGCAATCGGTGCAACACCTGTAAGCGAAGCTGCACGCGGCGGCACAGACGGCGCAATGCTGTCCTATCAGGGTCTGCCTTGTCCAAACCTGGGCACAGGCGGCTACAACGCCCACGGCAGATACGAATGCGTAACAGAAGAAAATATGGAAAAATGCACACAGGTTGTGGTGGAAATCATCAAACAGTTTGCAAAATAAGATATAAAAAGAGAACGGGATGCATATGCACCCCGTTTTTAATTGGCTTGATTTATTTTAGTTTTTGTCTGTTTGTAAAATGGAATTTATTGAACTATTTGACATATCGTAATTTGTTATCAAGAGCAATATCTAGTATCTTTTCTGCTGCAGCCCTACTTCCTCCACATTTTGAAAAACTAACGCTTATTTCGTTCGCTTGTTTTTTATACTCTACTCGTTGCAAAAGTTCTTTAACCGCCATTTGAATATCTGATACAGAATCTCTTATTAAATATATTCCTGCCCCGAGCTCATTTATGCGAAATGCAACACCTTTTTGTTCATTCGTTTGTGGATACATTACAAGTGGTACCTTAAAATACAGTGCTTCACTTACACTATTCATCCCGCAATGCGTAATAAACACATCTGCTTTCTCAAGCACTGCAATCTGATCTACCCAAGTTAATACATGAAACTGCGCAGTACTCTCTAATTTTGTTACATATTCTTCTAAATGCTTGATATCAACTTGACTACCAACAGAGAGTACCACTTGATAATTGCTATCTTTAAATGCATCTATACAGTTTTTGTAAAAGATAGTCATATCGTTGTTTACTGTCCCCATCGATATATAGACAAGTTTTTCTCTTGTCTTTTCGAACACATTATTTGTCGGACGAATAGATGGTCCAACAAATACATATTTATCAGAAAACGTATCGGAATATGGTTGAAACTCTGGAGACGTATATACAATCGTATTCGTATCATTATCATTTTGGATAATCTCGATTACATTTTTTATATCATAACCGTTTTCTTGTAATCGTTTGATGTGTTTCTTGGCTTTTACCATTTGAATTAAAACTTTAACCAAGTCTTTTAGACTACCCTGCATCACTTTTGCAGAATCTTTATTAAATGCAAAAGTTGTGGTAGAAGAAACAAATGGAATATTAAGTTTCTTGGCTATAAGTTTTCCCCATAATGCCATAGAATCTGCTACGATACAATCTGGATTCCACTGCTTTATCTGCTCTAAAAGAGCATCGTCCATTGCAAGTGTTGAATTCACTAAGATTTCAATTGCAAAAGACATATCTTCCGCAATACGTTTTCCATCTGCTGGAGTCAGTTTTTGTTCAAAATCATAATCATCACAAGAAATATACTCCGCTCCTGTAGACTCTATCTTTTTTCTCATACATTCATAAGAATAATATCTTACCTCATGTCCCTGATGAATGAGTTCTTTTACCACTTCTAATGTTGGATTTGTATGACCATGTGCTGGAATGCAAAAGAATGCTATCCTACTCGTATTGTTCGCCTTCTTTCTTTACTTCATTTATCATATTCAAAAAAATTGATTCTTTGATTAGTGCTATCCCTTGATATTCATCCCCCAGAACGATAAATCTATCTCCACTTTGAACCTGGAAAATTTTCCTTGCTTTGTGTGGTATCACTATCTGACCTTTATCTCCAACTGTTACCACACCAAATACATGCTTACCCTTTGGCGGTACAGTAAGACCCATTTCATCTTTTGTATAGTTCACTAAATCATCTATAGTTACATTATAAAGCTCTGCCAGCAATATACATTTTTCTATATCTGGCATAGTTTCTCCACTTTCCCATTTTGCAAGAGCCTGTCTACTAACACCTACTCTCTCAGACACTTCTTCTTGTGTCAACTGATGTAACTTTCTTAATGAATATAAGTTATCGCCAATCATCTTTTTTCCCACCTATGTTATGTTTAATTACATTATATCTGTGCCTGCCTTTGTTTACAATCAACCAAACTTACCATTTTGCAAGAATAATGTTATCATTTGTTGCATTATTTAAGGTCGCTAGATTTCTAGCGACCTTTTGCTTACATATATAAAACAATTCTCATCATGTGAATACATTACATCAAATGCCCCGACAACTTCTTATTTATCCGTTCGTCAAATTCAATTTTATTTAACTGATTTCATATTATTATAATATTCCCATATACACAACAGGCACAGCGGTTGCTGTGCCTGTAGCTATATTAATATTCAATTCTTCTCTTCTGCCGGCGGCTGCGGATTACGTTGATTGCCACAGTTGCTATTACAAGAATAAGGAAAACTGTAGGCACAAACAGGTCGTTTGATGCCTGGTTGAATGAGCGGATATCGCTCCAGGCTGTGTCCATAGCTGCGCTGATTTCCGGATCAAGTGTGGTGAAAACTTCTGTGTTTGCCAGCACATCGTCTGATGGGTAGGCAACAGGGTTTTCTTTCATTTCATCTTCCAGCAATTCATAGGCGCCTGTGTGTGGAGTCGGGTAGTAGATATACTCTGCGTTTGCCAGCGCCACTTCAACTTCGTTAAGGAAGTTGATATACATATGAGCGGCTTCCACGTTCTGTGCATCCTTTGGAATTACAGCGGCGTCTGTAAACAGGTTTGTACCTTCTGACGGAGACACAAAGCCCAGGTCCGGGTTTTCTTCCATCATTGTAAGTGCATCCCCTGCATAGTAAGGTGCAAGGGCAGCTTCCCCACCGCACATTTTGTCAAAGATTTCATCGTTTACATAGGCCTGTACCACAGTTTTCTGTGCAATCAGGTCTTCACGGGCGATTTCCACATCTTCGATTGTTTTCGGGTTAAGGGAAAGACCGTTCTTCAGCAGTGCAATTGCAAATGCGTCACGGCTGTTGCCGAACATAAGAATATCGTTGGCATATCTTTCGTCCCACAGGGCAGCCCAGCTTGTAGGTGCTTCATCCACCAGTGTGGTGTTGTAGATAATGCCCACTGTGCCCCAGGTGTAAGGCACAGAGTATATGTTGCCCGGGTCATAGTCCAGATCCATATATTTTTCATCCATATACAGAGTGGCGTTAGGGATAAGGCTCCAGTCCAGCGGCTGCAGCATATCCTCGTTGATCATTTTGGCAATCATATAGTCTGAAGGTATGATAACATCATAGTTTGCACCGCCGCTTTTCAGCTTGGTGTACATACCTTCGTTGTTGTCAAAGGTCTGATAGTTCACTTTAATGCCTGTACGTGCTTCAAACTCTTTGTTTACGTGCATTGCACCGTCCTGGCCAAGAGACATATATTCGCCCCAGTTGAATACATTCAGCGTAATGCCCCGGTCTGCCAGACGGGTCCAGTCATATTCATCTGCCAGCTGCTGTGCGGCAGCTTTTTTGTCTGCTGCAGGGTTTGGTGCTATCAGCAGCACATCCCCTGTGGCATATGCAGGCATTGCCATAACCAGCATAAGGCAGAAAGCAAGTATAAAGCTTGTAAATCTTTTCACTTATTTTACCTCTTTCTTCACTCTTTTTTCATCTGATGAACTCCTGATGTTTACCACCAGCAGTACTGCCAGGATAACAAGGAACATAATTGTGGAAAGTGCGTACATTTCCGGGCTTACACGGCGGCGTGCCATAGCGTAGATAGCTACAGGCAGTGTCTGTGCGTGACCAGAGTTAAAGTAAGAAATAATAAAGTCGTCAATGGAGAAGGTCAGCGCCATAAGGAAACCGGAGATGATACCCGGCATGATTTCCGGCACAACAACCTTGAAAAATGCCTGTGTAGGGTTGCAGCCCAGGTCAAGAGCGGCTTCGTACACGCGGTGATCCATCTGTTTCAGCTTTGGCATAACAGAAAGGATTACATAAGGCACGTTGAATGTGATATGGGAGATAAGCAGTGTACCCATACCGAAATCAAAGTCAATCCAGCCTTTGAACACGTTGAACAGCAGCAGCAGGGAAATACCTGTGATGATATCCGGGTTTACAACCGGCATATAGCTGATGTTGATAACCAGTGATTTTTCCCAGTTTTTCATTGCATTGATGCCTACAGCTGCCAGTGTGCCAAGGATTGTTGCCACTGTGGCTGCCACTATGGCAACAATCAGTGTGGTGAAAAAGGCTTTTATGATAGCTTCGTTTTTAAACAGTTCCACATACCATTTCAGGGTAAAGCCTGTCCATACTGTACGGCTTTTTGACTGGTTGAAGGAAAAGGCTATCATTACAAATATAGGCATATAGAGAAATGCCATAATAAACAGCCAGTAGGCTTTTTTCAGTATTTTCATCATTACAGCAGCACCTCCGAATCATCGTCGGCAAAGCCGTTTGTAACTGACATACAAAGCAGAACCAGAACCATAAGCACAAGGCTCATTGCGGAACCCAGATGCGGGTTGTAGCTGTTGCCCAGGAACTGCAGGTCGATAAGGTCACCTATCATAAAGGCAGAGTCGCCACCCAGCATTCTGGAGATAACAAATGTGGAACAGCTTGGCACAAATACCATTGTGATACCTGTTGTGATGCCCGGCAGTGACAGCGGAATAAGCACCTTTGTCAGCACGTGGTACAGGTTGCCGCCCAGGTCCTGTGCAGCTTCAACCAGGGAATGGTCTATTTTTACCATTGTGGAATACAGCGGCAGAATCATAAACGGCAGGTAGTTGTATACCATACCCAGTATTACCGCCCCGTTGGTGTTGATCATATTGAAAGGACCGATACCGAACAGACTAAAAAATTTGTTGATAAGGCCGTTTCTTTCCAGAAGGCTCATCCAGGCATATGTTCTCAGAAGGAAGTTCATCCACATAGGCAGCATAATGATAAGCATTGTCATTTTCTGGCGGTTTGCTTTCATTCTGGACATCATATAACTGACAGGATATGCCATAACAAGGCAGACAACTGTAGCCACACCTGCCAGAATAATACTGCGCAGGAAAACAGGAGCGTATGTGGACAATGCGCTCATGTTTTCAAAAGTGAAGTTACCCCGTTTGTCTGTGAATGCAAAATACACTACAAGGCACAAAGGGGCAAAGATAAATATTGCCATCCATAAAAGATATGGCGCACTGATGTATTTTGTTTTCATAGTTTAGTCCCTCATTCTCTTCATAATATGGATTTCTTCAGGACCGATGTTCATCCCCACAAGTTCACCCACATTCTGTTTCTGTGTGGAGTGGATAATCCAGTCAAAGCCGCCCTGTTCAACAGTAATTTCGTAATGAACACCTTTGAACACAACGCTTTTTACAACGCCGGACAGCTGCCCCTGGATGGCAGGAACAACCTCAATATCTTCCGGACGGATTACTACATTAACCAGTTCGTTTGGTTTGAAACCTTTGTCAACACAGGTGAACTGTGTGCCGTTGATTTCCACAAGGAAGTCACGTACCATAATACCGTCAAGGATGTTGCTTTCGCCGATAAAGTCAGCAACAAAGGCGTTTACAGGTTCGTTGTAGATATCCTGCGGTGTACCAATCTGCTGGATGATACCGCCTTTCATAACAACAACTGTGTCGGACATGGTCAGGGCTTCTTCCTGGTCATGTGTAACATAGATAAATGTGATTTCAAGTGCCTGCTGGATACGCTTCAGCTCTGTCTGCATTTCTTTACGCAGTTTAAGGTCAAGAGCGCCCAGCGGTTCGTCAAGAAGAAGAACCTTTGGCTGGTTTACCAGAGCGCGGGCAATGGCAACGCGCTGCTGCTGGCCGCCGGAGAGAGTGTTGATATCTCTGCGGGCGAAGTTTTTAAGACCAACAATTTCCAGCATTTCAAGTACTCTTGTCTTGATTTCCTGGTCCGGCAGCTTTTTAAGGCGCAGGCCGAAAGCAATGTTTTCAAACACGTTCAGATGTGAAAACAGAGCATATTTCTGGAAAACTGTGTTAACCTCCCTTTTGTATGGAGGCAGGTCTGCAATGTCTTTGCCATCAAAAAAAACACTGCCGGATTTTGGAGTCTGGAAACCGCCGATGATACGCAAGGTGGTTGTTTTGCCGCAGCCGGAAGGGCCAAGCAGAGTTACAAATTCCTTGTCGTGAATATCAAGTGACAGACCATCCAGGATAGTTTCCCCATCAAAATCTACAACAATGTCTTTAAGGCTGATAATAATGTTATTGTCCATATTTCTGAACCCCTTTGCGGTAATATTCTGCGTCTTTACGCAGCCAGCGTCAATTATACTACCCCGCAAAAGGTTTGTTACACTGCCTGTGAGATGGGCAGTTACAGCAGTACATACAACGCCAGTATGATATTAGATTTGTGTTAATTTAATGCCTTTTAGTTAAAATAGCATAAGTCTAACATTACATTTACATACTGTCATAATTGTAAATATTTTATATATATTTGTCAATAGATATTCATATAAATATAAATATTGGTATATTATTGCAATAAAAATACAAAAAACGGGACTGTAAAAGCCCCGTTTGTTTTCATATAATCAGCCAACAAAGATTGGAAGTTCGTTGAGATAGTAAAGTTTGTCATTAGGGAAGTCTGTGCCTTCACGGAGAACTGCTGCATAACCCACAACTTCAATATCACCGATTTTATCAAGAAGAACTTCCATAGCTTTGAAAGTACCGCCAGTGGAAACAACATCATCCATCAGCAGAACTTTCTTGCCGCGGATTTTATCTGCGTCTCTGATATCAACAACCATTTTCTGAACAGCTGCTGTTGTGATGGATTTTACTTCTGTTTCGATAGCATCCAGCATATAAGCTTTTTTGCCTTTTCTGAATACAACAAAATCTTTTTCGCCCAGATATGTGCAAACAGCCTGTGCAAGAGGAAGAACCTTTGCTTCCGGAACTACAATGTAATCATAATCTACATCTTTGATTTTTTCTGCCAGAACTTTTGCACAGTAATTTGTAAGCTGTGTGTCGCCAAGAAGAACAAAGCTGGCAATGTGCAGTGTTGGGTGTACAGGTGCTATAATCAGGCGTTCTGTTCTGCCTGCAAGGTCGATATCATAATAAGTCTGTCCTGTGTATGCTATTTCCATAATTAACTCCTTATAGCTTTCCGGGATACCGGAACTGATTTTATTACATACAAATAGTATAAACAATATTTTTATTTTTTTCAATATTTACTTTGATTTTTCATAAAATTGTTGTACAATTGTTTTACAGTAAAATAGTAAAGAGGATTATTATGTTTCTTTTAGTAGCACTTATGGCCCTGTATCTGGGCAGCAACAATATAAGAAAGGCCTTTATTCTGGCTCCCTTTGGCCAATGGCAGGGCATCAACTGGATGCTGTTTACAGTGGGTATCCTTATGGTGCTGACAGGCATTGCCTGTGCCTGGCAGGCCAACAAAGACCTGAAGGAAAAACAGGCAGAAAAACAGGCCAGGGAAAAAGCAGAACGGGAACGGAGAAAACGGCAGTTTTTCTACGATGATGAAGAATAAAGTTTTAAGCCACAGCAGATAAACTGCTGTGGCTTTTTATTAATTGGTGAATTACGGTTTCAAGCACTGCACTTGGCAGAACAATTCACCTTTACCAAAAGAAAAGGACACCTTGCGGTGTCCTTTTAATTATAGCTTGTAATAATCTCTACAGATTATTCTGTAACAAGACCCTGGTATGTTGCCAGGTATTTGTTGGATGCAACAAGGTCCTGTGTCAGAACGTTGCCTGTTTCAACCAGTGTACCAACTGTGGAGTAAACTGGCATTACATAACCGTTGTTGTAAGCGATAAAGTCGTTCTGGTTGATTGCGTACAGAACAGCTTTTCTCAGGTTAACATCACACATTTTGCTGCCTTCCAGCATGTTGAATACAGCGTATGTTACACCGTTGGAAGAACGTTTGAGAACTGTGTTTTTAGCATCGGATTCAACAACTTCGATATCTGTTGCTGATACAGAGCCAAGGATATCAACTTCGCCTGCACGGAATGCAGATGTTGCGGAAGATGTATCTTTGATAAATTTCATGTAGATATTTGCGATAGATGGAGCAAATCTTTCATCTTCTGGCATGTAGCCTGGGTTTTTCTGGTATTCGATACCGTAGTCATCAGCTTTGATGAGCTGGTATGGACCGGAGCACCACAGCATATCTGTCATGCCGCCTTTGATCTGTGCATAGTCACCGTAGCAGATGTCTTTTGTTGGATCATAGTTAGCGCCATCAAATTTGGAGTTGTACAGTTCTACCTGTTCTTTGTGCAGGATACCTGCAGACTGGTGAGCAAGGTAGTTCAGAACCTGTGGGAAAGCGTATGGAGTTGTTACTTTAACAACCTGGTATGTACCGTTTGCGTTGTCAACTTCTTCGTCAACAGCTGTCAGAGCTGCAACTGGAACTTCAACACCTGCGTTCAGTGTGTCGAGAATAGCTGCGCCTGTGTCGGAATCTTTAACTGTTTTCAGTTCTTCCAGATCTGTTACAATTTCGATGGATTCCATGTGGTTGTGCAGAGAAGCTGTTTTGTGTGTGCTGATAACAGCTGTGCCGCCTTTAGCTCTGTTCAGAGAGTAAACAACGTCGTCTGCTGCTACAAGAACACCTGTGTCAACTGCTTTGCCGTTTTCTGCTTTTGCAAAGTGAACGTCGTCACGGAGCAGGAAGTAGTATGTTGTGTTGCCTTCGCCTACTGCGTAGGAGTATGACAGTGAAGAGTCTGTCATGATTTCATCGTCATCAGACAGGTTGATGATTTTGATGTACTGGTTGCCGGACAGTGTGTTCATTGTACCGTCGTTAGCCTGAACTGGGTCCAGTGTGGAAACAGCGGAAGAAGTCTGTGTAAGTGTCAGAGTTCTTGTATCGTTGTTTGCTGCATCTACATATTCGTACATTTCCCAACGACCTGGACGGGATTTTGGCTGGAAGATGCCTTCAGCTGTCAGCAGTTCGTTGTTGTAAGCCATCATTTTCATGGAAGCATAGATTGGCAGTGTGTAGGCCATTTCTGTTACGAGGTAGTTTTCCAGTTCTGTGTAAGTTACAGCTGCGTTTGCTGCTGTTTCTTCAGCACCTTTGTCGATGAGCTGGTCTACTTTTTCGTCAAGAATTGGACCGTAGTTGTAGTCGCCTTCAGAGTGGTAAATGCCACGTACAGCATAGTCAACGTTACCTGTAACTGTTGTCCAGCCTGTGAGAGCGATTTCGTAGTTGCCAGCTTCTCTCTGCTGTCTCCAGGATGCAGAGTCTGGAACTGTGTTCATTTCTACTGTGAAGCCTGCTTTGGACAGCTGGTCACGCAGAATGTTAGCGTTAGCTTCGCTGGAAGACTGAGCAAGAATTCTGATTGTTTCTGGGTTTGTAGCGATCAGTTCGCTTTCTTCGTCGGAAGAACCGCCACAAGCAACCAGAGAAAATGCCATTACCATAGCGAGAGCCAGAGCAATAATTTTTTTCATTGGTATCTACTCCTTATAGATTTTTAATTATGTGAAGCCCGATTGGCTTTTCACCTAAGTTAATTATACGGCAATGGCCGGTTAGCGGCCATTTACCGTAAAAATTTTACTACAAAGCTTTAAATATGTAAAGTAAAATTTTTGCAATTTTACCGTTTTGTAAATAATTTATTATAAATAGAAATTATTTAACATCCTTGTAGTTCAGTGTGCCGTCTGCAACTTCCTGCCAGCGGTGGCAAGCTACAAAATGGCCTGGTTTTGCTTCGATGAATTCTGGGTTTTCAGATGTACATTTTTCTGTAGCAAATGGACAACGTGCAGCAAAACGACAGCCAACTTTTGGGTTGATAGGTGAAGTGATTTCACCTTTCAGAATGATTTTGTGGCTCTTTTCCAGAACGTTTGTGGATGGGATAGCAGAAAGCAGAGCGATTGTGTATGGGTGCAGAGGTTCGTTGAAGATGTCGTTCTTTGGAGCTTTTTCAATAAGCTGGCCAAGATACATAACACCGATGTTTGTGGAAATGTGTTTTACAACAGAAAGGTCATGTGAAATGAACATGTATGTAAGACCCATTTTCTTCTGCAGGTCCATCAGCAGGTTGAGAATCTGTGCCTGAACAGATACGTCCAGAGCGGAAACAGGTTCGTCACATACGATGAACTGTGGGTTGATGGAAAGTGCACGTGCAATAACAACACGCTGACGACGGCCGCCGTCAAATTCGTGTGGGTACTGGTTGTAGGAACGCATTGGCAGACCTACCAGGTCCATCAGTTCTTCAACTCTGGCTCTTCTTTCTTCAGCTGTTTTGTAAATTTTGTGAAGTTTGAGAGGTTCTTCGATAATCTGACCGATTGTCATACGAGGGTTGAGAGATGCGTATGGGTCCTGGAAGATGATCTGCATGTTCTGACGCATTTTGCGCATTTCATCATCAGAGAAGTTGTTGATGTCCATGCCGTCGTAGAGAACGTCACCGGATGTTGCTTCGTGCAGACGAAGGATAACACGGCCCAGTGTGGATTTACCACAGCCGGATTCACCTACGATACCAAGTGTTTCACCTTTGTTGATTGTAAGGTTTACATCGTCAACAGCGTGGAGGAAACCTGCTGGAACAGGGAAATATTTTTTAAGACGTTTGGTTTCAATAAGTACCTGGTTTTCCATTATTTATCCTCCTTGCCGAAAATATCAAAATGACACATAAATTTGTGTTCATCACCTTTTACAGGTGGCTGCTGCTGTCTGCAGATATCCTGACAGTAACGGCAGCGTGGGTGGAAGTAGCAACCTGTCGGCAGATCAGCTGCGTTGGAGATTGCGCCTTCGATTGGGATAAGTTCTGTTGCATCGTCATCCAGTTTTGGAATGGAGTCAAACAGACCTTTTGTGTAAGGGTGTCTAGGGTTGAGGTAAACATCTCTTACTGTGCCGGATTCAACGATCTGGCCTGCGTACATAATAGCAACATTGTCACATGTTTCAGCAACAACACCAAGGTCATGAGTGATAAGAACCATAGCCATTTTGTACTGTTCGCGCAGGTTGTTGATGATATCAAGAACCTGTGCCTGGATTGTAACGTCCAGAGCTGTTGTTGGTTCGTCAGCGATGAGCAGTTTTGGGTTGCAAAGCAGGCTCATTGCGATAACAACACGCTGTTTCTGACCGCCGGAGAACTGGTGTGGATAGTCGTCATAACGGTCGGATTTAACACCAACGACTTCAAGCAGGTCGATAACACGCTGCTTTGCTTCTGCTTTGGAAACCTTTTCGTGGTTGAGAACAACTTCAGCCAGCTGTTCGCCAACTGTCATAACAGGGTTCAGAGCAGTCATTGGGTCCTGGAAAATCATAGCAACACCGTTACCGCGCATTGCCTGGTTTTCTTTGTCTGTATTGAAAATTACGTTTTTGCCTTCAAAGTAGATTTCGCCATCTACAATCATTCCAGGTGGGTCTGGGATAAGCTGCATGATGGAAAGAGCTGTTGTAGTTTTGCCGGCACCTGTTTCGCCAACAAGACCCAGAGCTTCACCTTCTTTAACCTGGAAGTCGATGCCGTTTACAGCTTTTGCTGTAGCATCTTCTGTAACATAGTGAACATGAAGGTTTTTAACGTCTAAAACTATATTTTTATCCATTTTTGCCTCCTGTTATTATTTAAGTTTAGGGTCAAGAGCATCACGCAGACCGTCGCCGAAGTAGTTGAAGGACAGAACGATGATGATGATAGCAAGACCTGGGAAGATAGCTATGTAAGGGTTTGTTTCAAGGAATTTGGAACCAGCCTTGAGGATATTACCCCATTCCGGAACGTGTGCTTCAACACCGATACCCAGGTAAGACAGGGATGATGTGGAAAGAACAGCGGAACCCATACCCATTGTAATTCTAACGATGATTGGAGCCAGGGAGTTAGGGATAATATGTCTGAGGATGATTGTGCCGTTTTTGGCACCGCAAGCTTTTGCAGCTTCAACGAATTCCTGGTTTGCAACGCCCATAACCTGAGCACGCATTGTTCTTGCGTAGCCAGGGATACCGCCGATGGACAGAGCCAGAATCAGGTTAACTGTGGATGTACCGAAAGCAGCGATGATAGCGATAGCCAGCAGGATGGAAGGAACAGCGTTGAATACGTCCAGAATACGCATGATGATGTTGTCTGTTTTGCCGCCGTAGTAACCTGCGATAGCACCCAGCATACCGCCAACAACACATGGAAGAATTGTAGAGATCATACCAACAAGCAGAGAGATCTGTGCACCGAAGATAATTCTTGTAAATACACAGCGGCCGTAGTCGTCACAGCCGAATGGGTACATAAGGCTTGGTGGTGCAAGTCTTGCCATAAAGTTGTTGTCGATAGCGATTGCATAGTCAAATGTCAGGTTTGAAGCGATAGAAACTGACAGCAGGAAGATAACGATAAACATACCGATACATGACATGTAGTTTCTGAACAGACGACGGATAACGTCGATCCATTCTACGCTAACTTCTTCATTCTTGTTGCGGTATTTGCCGATTGCAACAATACCCAGCAGGAATGAGAATACGTTACCAAGTGCAATACCTGCAATGCAGATGTAAGCATATGGCATAAATTTTGCATCAGGTTTTTTGCCGAATGTGTATTTGCCTACAGCTCTGATGATGATTACGTTGAGAACAGCATACAGGGCGTACAGGCCGATACCCAGCCAGAATGTTTTTGCCTGTTTTTCCTTGAACAGGTTAAGCATGGAAACAACGATGATGAAGATAGAAACCAGCAGTGAGTAAATGGACAGCTGATATTCCATGTTCTTTTCGTTTTTGATCAGCATACAGCCGGAGATAAACAGGAAGAAGTCGCCAACCATTACAAATGGCAGCAGAATCCAGCCCAATTTTCTTGTTGTGGCTGTGATGCCGTCACCCTGTGTAACTTCTTTAACGATTCTGCTGAAGATGTAGTACTGAATGGCAAATGCAACTGTGTAAACACCTGCAACACCCATCCACATCATGGAACCTTTGCGTGCAAAGAACCAGAACACAGCTGCCAGTGCTGCAGTTACCTGCCAGCCAAGACGTGCTGTTGTGAACTCAAGAGAGCCGTTTAATTTTCTTTTCTGCACTTTCTTGATATAAAGTGCTTCATTTTTAGACATTGTATTAGCCATTATTCAAAGACTCTCCTTTCTTAATAGTTCTTCATTCTGGACTTGATACGTGGGTCGATAACTGCGTACAGGATATCGATGAGCAAGTTCATGATGGATACAACGAATGAGATATATACAACACCTGCCAGAACAACCGGGATGTCAGGGATGTACTGTTTTTCAACGATGTAGGAACCAATACCGTTGATATTGAAAACTTTTTCTGTAACTGAGGAACCACCCAGCATACCGCCGAACTGAGCACCGATTGTTGTGATGATTGGAATCAGTGCGTTGCCAAGGATGTGCTTGAGAACAACTTTCTTTTCTGGCAGACCTTTTGCACGGGCTGTGAGGACATAGTCAGAGTTTTTAACTTCCAGCATGGATGAACGTGTCATACGTGCAACGGAAGCTGACATACCTGTACCAAGAACGATGGCAGGCATGATAAGTGTCAGTGGGTTGTCTACCTGGAAAGTAGCTGGCAGCACTTTGAGGTTGATAGCAAAGTAAAGAATCAGCATAAGACCCAGCCAGAAGTTAGGGATGGACAGACCCAGCAATGCAAAGAACATTGCGATGTAGTCAAATGATGAATACTGTTTGATAGCGGAAATGATACCTGCTGGAAGAGCGATACCAAGGGAAACTACCATTGACCAGAATGTAACCTGGAGTGTGATTGGGAATTTGTTACTCAAAGCCAGGACGATGTTTTCGTTACCCTGGTAAGAGTTGCCCAGATTCAGTGTGATCAGGTTTTTAAATGCATTCATCAGCTGTGTCAGGTAAGACTGGTCAAGGCCGTAAACACGGTTGAACTGGTCTACCTGTTCCTGTGTAGCTGTCTGGCCGAGGATGTTGAGGGCAGGGTCCATTGGTGAGATGTACAGGATTGTAAATACAAGCCATGTAACACCGAACAGTACGAATACCATCATAACAATACGGTCAGTTGCATATTTGGAAATTGGGTTCATAAACAGAACCATAACGATGTACATTGGGAATGACAGCACCAGTGAAGCTGCAAAGAACACTTTGTTGTCAATCAGACTGCCGAAAACAGAAGCCATTGTTACTTCAGAAACGCCCTGCATTTCAGCTGCAATTTTTGCTCTGTCCTGCAGAATCTGTTCAAAGTTTTTGGCTGCGATAGCTTTTGCTTCTTTTTCTACATCTGCTTCAGATGCATTTTTCTTGAAGTACTCGTTTTTCTTTCTAACCTGGAGCAAAGCAGCCTGCAGCAGTTCATCCTGCAGATCAGTTGCTTCAAGTTCTTTGCGCAAGTCAGCTTTGATAGCAGCAAACTGGTCTTTACCTTTCAGGCTCTTGTACTTAACATAAGTAACAAGAACTGTAAAGAAGCCCAGTACCCAAAGCCAGATGCGATACATTGAGTTACGATACATTCTCTGGAATGTGTCTTTAAATCTGTTAATGCTCATAACTGCACTCCTAAAATAATATTTCTAAATAATCATTATTACACAGCAATATTGTTTATCGCTGACTTGTTCCTGAAATCAGCCATAAACAATATATGTCAATATAACCAACTTAATTAAATTTAGACCATTATATTATACAAATAAAAAACTGCTATTTCAACAAAAATTTTTCAAATTTCATTATTTTGAGCAAAAATGCTAAAACACTCCGTTTCAGCGTCGTTAAAAAAGTTCATTTTTTATATATTTCGACAAAGAAGTTTTCCTGTTGAACTTTATATATATAACATTTTCGATGTGCTATATTTATTTTTTAAGGATTTTCAGTATTATTTCAATTATAAACCTTTTTGTATAAACTTACGATACAAATGCCTTTACATTGCGGACACTGTTCTGTTTTATGTGCAAAATATATTAAAATGCCATAAGAATATTGTGCAGACTTTCCCGGCCGGGCTGTGCTATTATATATAAGGTAATTATTTTATATATGATTTTATATATGATGAAAGGAAAACATAATATGGAAATCTGTGGAAAAAGACAGTTTGAACTGCTGGAAAAAATGAGTTTTGTGCGCATGGGCGGCACAGAACAGGAACTGGCAGCTGCAAACATCCTTATGGACGAAATAAAGGCAATGGGTCTGGAACCTGTGCTGGAGCCTTTTGAAATTGAAGATGCTGACCTGGTGGCAGGTGAGCTGGAAGTGCTCCGGCCTTACAACAAGAAATATGTGGTAAGAGCATACAAGCTGAGCGAAAACACACCGGAAGAAGGTCTGACAGCACCTTTTTACTATGCTGAAAACCTGACAGCTGTTGACCTGGCAAACTGCAAAGGCAAAATTGTACTTATAAATGGTTTTACAAGCACAGAACTGTACAGAAAATTATTGAAAGCCGGTGCATTGGCATTTATCACAATGAGCGGCACAATGCTGGAAACAGAAGAAAACAGCGACCTGTTTACAAGAACACTGCGTGAAACAACACGTGCATTCGGCAATATGCCTGGGGCAAACATCAGAATTACTGATGCATTTGAAATCGTTAAAAATGAAGCAAGCCTTGTGAAGCTGACAGCAATCAACAAACCTGTTACAAGAACAAGCCACAACATTGTGGTTACAATTGAAGGCAGTGAAAAACCTGAAGAAATCATCTCCTTCGGCGGTCACTATGACTCTGTTGAATTTTCAAAAGGTGCGCACGACAATGCTGCAGGCAGTGTAATCAATATGGAAATACTGCGTTACTTCAACGAAAACAAACCAAAGAGAACAGTAAAAGTAATGTGGTACGGCGCTGAAGAAATGGGACTGCTGGGCTCAAAAGCATGGATAAAAGCACACGAAGATGAACTGGACAGACATCTGTGTATGATTAACACAGATATGGCCGGTGTAGTTATCGGTTATGACGTGGCAAGAGTGATTGCATCAAAAGAAGCAACTGCACACTGCGATGCATTTATGAGAAGAAAAGGCTACAATGTGGGTGTTACACAGGAACTGTACTCATCTGACTCTGTACCATTTGCAGACAAAGGTGTGCCTGCAATCAACTTTATCCGTTTCGGTCATCACGTAGGCGGTACATTTATCCACTGCAGAAATGACGTGAAGGAATTCCTGTCTGAAAAAGCTCTGGCCAAAACAACAAAATATGTTCTGGATTACGGTGTGGAACTGGTGGAAAGCGTTGTGTTCCCGTTTGACAGAACAGTGCCGGCTGAAATGAAAGAAAAGATTGACAAATATCTGGCAAAAAAAGAAATGGAAGAAGCAAAAGCTGCCAAAAAAGACAAATAATCATACATAAACCAAAGCCGGGATATATTCCCGGCTTTATGTATTGCAAATCACAGTTAGTAATTACTCCCGACAGCATATTGACTTGTTATATATATAATGATATATAATATATTTATTGAGATTAAGGCAAAGGACAATAAAATGACAAACAGGGAAAAAGCAAAAGATATTCTGTATTCACAGGGGTTTACCTGTGTATTCACAGACGGTGAAAACACATATACCAGCACAAGGCGCGGTGTGTCTCCCCTGCTGTACCGGTATGACAGCGGTGTGAACTATAGCGGATGGTCTGCCGCCGACAAGGTAATAGGCAGAGGTGCCGCGTTTATGTATATTCTGCTGGGAATAAAAGATATTTATGTAAAAGTTATCAGCCAGCCTGCCCTGCAGCTGCTGGAAAGCCATAATATACAGGTGGAATACGACCGGCTGGTGCCTGCCATAAGAAACAGGGACAACACCGGCTTCTGCCCTATTGAAAGCTGTGTAAGGGATGTGGCAGACAGCGACCTGGACGGTGCACTGGCACGGATAAGAAAAAGAACAGCCCAGCTGGCACAGGGAAAATAACTTTGAAACGGGTGGGAAACCATCCGTTTTTTGTTTATATATCAACTTTCGTTGTTTTATACATAATCTGCAGTCAAAATTTTCTGCACCGGCAATTGACCGCGCAATGGCTGAATATTGTATAATAGTAAACAGAAATAATTGTTTTATGGGAGAAAAATTATGAACAAGCTTGGTTTTGGCTATCTCCGTCTGCCAAAAAACGGAGACGAACTGGATTATGATACACTGAATCTTATCACTGATGCCTATATTGAAAAAGGCGGCAGATATTTTGACACTGCGTTTTCCTATCTTGGCGGCAAAAGCGAAGAATCTATAGGCAGATGTCTGTCTTCCCGCCACCCACGAGACAGTTATATGCTGGCAACAAAACTGGCAGGCTATGATGTAAAAAGCTATGAAGGCTGCTGGCGGCAGTTTGAAACACAGCGCACAAGATGCGGTGTGGAATATTTTGATGTATATATGCTGCACTGGCTGAACAAAAAGAACTATGATCTGGCAGAAAAATACAACGAATTTGCCTTCCTGCAGGAGCTGAAGGAAAAAGGCCTTGCAAAGAAAACAGGTTTTTCCTATCACGATACAGCTGACCTGCTGGACGAAATACTGACAAAGCACCCGGAAGTTGATTATGTATTATTGCAGATAAACTATCTGGACTGGGAAAGTGACGCCATACAGAGCCGTCTGTGCTATGAAACCTGTGTGAAACACGGCAAAAAAGTGATAGTTATGGAGCCTGTAAAAGGCGGAAGACTGGCAGATATACCACAGGAAGCCAGAGATATACTGGCAGAAATTGATGCTGATGCATCTCCGGCACAGCTGGCAATCCGTTTTGCACAAAGTCTGGAAAATGTGGAAATTGTGCTGAGCGGTATGAACAGTATGCAGCAGATTGAAGAAAATCTGGCTGATGTACAGCCATTGACAGCAGAGGAAATGGCAGTTATGCAGAAGGCCGTTGCGGTAATAAAAGGCGCAACTGCCGTGGACTGCACAGCCTGCGGCTACTGTCTGAAGCATTGCCCCAAAAACATTGCAATTCCGGAATATTTCAAGCTGTACAACGAATATATGCGCAATCCTGCTGATGACTGGAAAATCACACCGGTGTATGATAACTTCACTCTGAAATCCGGCAAGGCATCTGACTGCATAAGCTGCCGCAGATGTGAAAACAACTGCCCGCAGAAACTGCCGATTACACAGCATCTGAAAAGCATTGCACAGGCATTTGAAAAAACTGAATAACCCTGTAAAATCAAAACCACCAGCTAAGCTGGTGGTATGCACAAGCCCTAGAAGGGCATATTACCTGCTCACCTCTTAAGAGGCACTGAAAGTCTGTCTGTTGCATTACACGCACTACAACCACTAAAGTGGTAATATGTCATTCTGA
>JAFULT010000005.1 GCA_017483145.1 Oscillospiraceae bacterium
AATGACAAGCGGGCGGGAATGGATCCCCGCCCCTACAGGTTCAACAGAATACCACGCGTAGGGGATGGCCCCGGACATCCCGTTGCGGTTTGCCATGTCCGGCACCGACGGTGGCGACTGTATACAAATGGCCGCTTTGGCTATATGTGGCCAAGCAAAGACGATGGCCACATCGTCCTGTTGGGCGGGGCGTCGGGGACGCTGCCCCCCCTACGGGTCTGATTTATACACAGAGCAGAACACTGTCATCCCGATACGCAGTGAGGGATCTTTGCAGTAATAGTTACAGCAGGATTATTGCTTTGCAGTTATTTACAGTGCGAAGATTCTTCACCCTGTCGGCTTTCGGAATGACAGAGTGACAGTCTGGTGGATATGAGATTCTTCGCTATGCTCAGAATGACAGGCGGGCGGGGCGCCGCCCCCTACGGGTCTGATTTATACACAGAGCAGAGCTCTGTCATCCCGATACGCAGTGAGGGATCTTTGCAGTAATAGTTACAGCAGAATTATTGCTTTGCAGTTGGTTGCAGTACAAAGATTCCTCAGCCTGTCGGCTTTCGGAATGACAGAGTGCCAGTCTGGTGGATATGGAGATTCTTCGCTGCGCTCAGAATGACAGGGCTATTTTTATGCAGGGACACAAATTCAATGGAATTCTTTATACAAAAAACGTCGGCCTTTACCGACGTATCTGTTAATTAATGGAGTCACTGCTTCGCAGTGCTTTGCCGGTTTGCCGTATGAGGCATCTGTGATGCCGAATATGTGCAAATGTCCGCCATGGCGGAAGCGGACAAGGCAACGAGCGGATGGATTCGGTCCTTCGGACCCGCGCCCTAAAAACGTGGATTCACCACGTTTTCTTAACGGGCTGTTCGAATCCACATCCTTGTTTCACAAGGATGTGCTCCCACCTGTGAACAGCAGGATATTCATACAAATAAAAAAAGCACCGATTATTCGGTGCTATCTGTTATTTTATAATGGTGGGAGCGGATGGATTCGAACCATCGAAGTCACTGACAACAGATTTACAGTCTGCCCCCTTTGGCCACTCGGGAACACTCCCACAATTTGGAGCTGGTGGACGGATTCGAACCCCCGACCTGCTGATTACAAATCAGCTGCTCTACCGGCTGAGCTACACCAGCTAATCTCTTAGCTTGTCGCCTTCTTGCGACTGCTCAATTATAATACCACAGGAAATACAGTTTGTCAACACTTTTTTGAAAAAAATATAATATTTTTTAAAAAAATTTTTTGTCTCTGATATGGCTGTTTATGTTTGTGCATTAATATGTTATAATTAAATATAATAGCCCGAAAACAGGAGGCTTATTTTGAAAAATCTGATTTACAATTTATATAATGGTGCAGACGGGCTGAAAAAAGCTGTCTGTTTTATGGTGCTGGTGCTGTACATTGTGCTGACAGTTTACGGCGGCGGCAGCGTACCGCAGATGATGCTGTTCGGCTGGATAATGATAATATATATCTGGTTGCCGGGCAAATGCTGGAATATGCTGCTGAAAGGCGGCAGCCGGTTTGACAAAATGGACACAGTCACGGATATTCTGCTGGGCACAGGCTTTTTCTGTGCCGTGTACTGTGTGGCGATGCGCCTGCATATGAAAATGCTGCTGGCTGTGGTGCCGGTGGTGTTTGGCCTGCTGGCTGTGGTGCTGATTGTCCGCCGCGGATACATCAATGCACCGCCGGAAAAATTATCCCGGCTGCAATGGCTGCCTGTGCTGCTGTTTTTCGGCCTGCTGTTGCTGTACACCTTTACAGCTGTAATAAAATATGCACTGCCCGCCAATGTGGGCGACACCCTGCTGATGCCGGATATGCTGTGGAATGTGGGCAATGCCAGCAGTTTTTCCATAAGGTTTATACCGGAAGACATCCGCTATTCCGGTGTGCAGCTGCATTACCATTATCTGACAGAGCTTTTTGCCGGGGCAGTCAGCTGGCTGAGCGGTATTCCTGCATACAATATCGTGGCCTTCTATATGCAGCCCTGGGTACTGGCGGCGGTGGTTTACTGCCTGTATGCCTTTGGCAGAATATATTTTGAGAATGAAGGCAAAGCCGTATTTTTCACTTTTTCAATGTTTATCTTCGGCTGCGGCAGTATGTGGAATACTTTCCTTGACGGCAGAAGTGACTTTTTCAACGACAACGCCTATCACATTATCACAAATGTCAATGCCCAGTCCACTGCGGTGATTTTCCTGTGTATTTTCGGGGGAATGACTGTTCAGCTGTTGAGAAAAGGCTTTAATCCGTCCCTTGTACAGGGTGCACTGTGGCTGGCGGCTTTCTTTATGCTGTCCTTTGCAAAAGGCCCTGTGGCCGCAATTGTGGCGGTGGGCACTGCAATCACACTGGTGTGGGTTTTCCTGCAGAAAAAAGCCGGGCTGAAAGCACCTGTATATGCAGTGCTGGTGGCAGGGCTGTTCTTTGGGGTATACAGCCTGTTCTTTGCCTCCGGTGCCAACACCAGTATGGCCTTCAACATATGGGGCACAGCCTACAAGACGGTTTTCGGCGGCTGGCTGTACGGCCTGGAATACACCGTAAACCGCAAACTGTGGCTGGCGGCAGTGCTGCTGGTGATTGCCGTGACAGTGTTTATGTTTGCGCCGCTGCAGGTATTTATCTACCTTGTGGGGCTGGTAAAGGATATCAGAAACCTGCTGCACCTTGACGGAGTGCGCCTGTGGGCCAACAGCATGGTGGCGGGGGGCTTTATGGCCTATTACCTGTTTGACCACTATGCAATGAGCCAGGTTTACTTTGCCTTTCTGGC
>JAFULT010000046.1 GCA_017483145.1 Oscillospiraceae bacterium
ACACGGGCGACCACAGGTCGCCCCTACGGAAAGGGGTGCGGGGGAATCGCAACCCCCGCGGTTTTGGTTACTTTTGGCACCAAAAGTAACGCCAGCGCAGCGTCAAAAACTTTCAATTACACAAAAGAAATAATTATTTGCAAAACTATTGCTCTGTAAAATTTTAAAGAGCAAATATTCTTCAGTCGCTTTGCTCCTTCAGAATGACAGGGGGGCGGTTCACGAACCGCCCTTTGTAAGGAACGCCGCAACGCGGCTTATATTTATATGGTTGAGTGGGCAGTTCAGCTTTTTTATGGCCTTGCTCGCTTCGGGCGCGGCTCGCATTTGCGCGCGGTCGGCAACAAGTTGCCTTCCACGGCAAACCGGCATGCATTGCCCTTAAGGGCAATGACGGCGCTAAACAATAATTTGCAATTATTCTGTGGGACAATGTGGGCATCGCCCCCTACGCGTTTAGCGAAGCTTTGCAAACTATAATTCACCCCCATACAAAAAGACACAGCAAAACTGCTGTGCCCTTTATTATCTTTTATATTTCCTATATTTCAAAATCTGACCGCTGGTGAACGCGGATTTTTACCTTTTTAACACGGTTGTCTTTTACAGACTGTACTGTATAGTACAGGAATTCATCGCTGTAGCTGTCGCCTTTTGCAGGGATGCGTTCCATTTTTTCCATAAGGTAACCGGAAAGAGTCTGAAAACCGTCTATATTTTTATTTCTTGTATCCAGAATTTCTTCATAAACATCATCCATGGATGTTTCACCCATTACTTCGTATGTGATGTCATCCACTTTGAAAATCTGCTGTGTTTCTTCATCGTGTTCATCCCAGATGTCGCCAACCAGCTGTTCAAGGATGTCTTCCAGTGTAACAATACCCAGTGTACCGCCGTACTGGTCTGTAACAACGGCCATATGCACCTTGTCCTTCTGCAGGGAATGCATTACATCAATAATCTTCCGCTTTGGAGGAACGTAGAGACAAGGTTTGATAAGGCTTTCCAAAGGGGATTCCACACCTTTGATTATTGCAGCAAAAAAGTCTTTCTGATTGATAAAGCCTACGATTCTGTCTATGGAATTTTCATAAACAGGCATACGGCTGTAATTATACTGCAGGAACATATCAAGTATTTCCTGTTTTGATGCATTTCTGTCAATGGCACAGATGTCCACACGTGGGGTCACAACTTCGTCTGCTGAAATATCGTTGAATTCAATTGCACTCTGTACAAGGTCTGCTTCGTCTTCTTCCAGCACACCTTCGTCTTCAATTTCATCCACAATGCTCAGCAGTTCCTGTTCTGTATAGGATGGAGCTTCATCTTCTGTTTTTCTGTTGAGAATATTCTGTAAGAATTCCAGTACTTTAATTGCCGGTGTCAATACAAAAATAATAGCATTCAATGGTTTGTACATGATTTTGATCATCTTTTCAGAATTGCCTTTTGCAAAGCTTTTTGGCAGAACTTCGCCAAACACAACTACAACAACAGTACATATTGCTGTGGCCACACCTACACCGCTTTCTCCCAGCAGTCCTGTAAAGATAACTGTGGTGAGAGATGATGAAAGAATGTTTACAACATTGTTGGAAATAAGCAATGCTGACAGGGTGTTGTCAAACTTTTCAATAAGCATCATAGCGCCTGCAGCATTTCTGTCGCCTTCTTCAGCCTGGTTTTTCAGTCTTACCCTGTTTGCAGCAGTAAGCGCTGTTTCACTGGCTGAAAATGTTGCTGATAATACCATTAAAATAACCAATACAAAAATCGTCGACCGGTGACCGTCCATAATAAAAAATAACTCCTTTTATTTAATATGTATAAAAATTATGTCTGTTATTAGACATATTGTCTATTAATATACTATATATTTGTGAAAAAGTAAATATATTATTGTGAACGAATGTAAAATTATGTTTACAATTATACTTCTTATAAGTGTTGTAAATATGCTGAAAATATAGTATACTATAAGTTAAGTTATAGAAAACAGGTTTATTTGTTATGCAATTCAAAAGAAAAGTAAAAAGATATCTGATGGCAGTTGTTTTGCTGGTGCTGTCTGCTTATGTTACAATTTTTATAAAAAATTATGTGGATTCAATGAATCCGGAAAAAACCCTGCCTGCAATTTCTGTATCAGTGGGCTATACTCAGCCTGTTGTGCAGAGAGCCGGCTATACATGGAAATTCGGCCCGGGTATTTCCCCTGTGCTGTCTCCATACATATCCGCAGAAGATGTGCCGCTGATGGTAACCGACTGTTACCCCAATGAAAACATTGTTATCAATTTTTCCGCCCCGTGTGAATATATTATTCTGAGCCAGACACAGGGCCTGGCAAACAATGATTTCCGGCAGCTGTACACCTGGGTTACACCGGCTGAAGAAGGCATATATGTATACAAAATTGAAGCCAATTTTGAAAAAGGCGATATGCTGTACTATTTTGCCGTGCAGGTAAAGAACAACAACCTTATGCAGTAAAAAAATTATCCCCACCGCAATGGTGGGGATTTTTTATTTGTTCTGTTTTTCAAAGGTCAGCAGCCATTCCTTGTTTGCGGGACCACCGGCGGAATAATTGCCCAGTCCCCCTCCTGCCTGCAGCACACGGTGGCACGGAATGACAATTATTATGGGATTTGTACGCATTGCACTGCCCACAGCGCGGACAGCCTTTGGATTGTCTGTTTTTTCAGCCAATTCCTTATAGGTGGTGGTGTGACCATATGGTACTTTTATCAGTTCCTCCAGAACTTTGAGTCGGTATGGTGACACAGCAGGTTTTACAGGCAGGGTAAATTCCTTAAGACTGCCGTCAAAATAGCTGTTCAGCTGATTTATCGCCTTTTCAAGCAGAGGTGTTGCCCGGGGTATCTCCTGTGCATATCTGCCTGCATATTTGATCTCTGTGATAAAATCCCCGTCCTGTGTGATATGCAAAGCACCTATAGGTGTATTTAAAACAGCGTATTCCATAATTTCCCTCCTGTAATTTTTATTAATTATAAAATATCTGAAAATATTTGTAAATGCTGTTGACAACTATATCGGCAAGCGATATAATTATATCGTAACCCGATATATCGACACACAATATAATTCAGAGGTGACTATATGGCAGATAAAAACATACACACTCCCCTGACTGAAGCAGTTTATTACATTCTGCTGTCTGTACTGCAGCCGTTACACGGCTATGGCATAATACAGAATGTAAAGGAATTGAGCGGTGGCAGACTGATACTGGCTGCCGGCACTCTGTACGGTGCTATAAACAATCTGCTGGCTAAAGGCTGGATAGCAGCCGCCGGCGGCGATGAAAGAAAAAAGGAATATATAATTACAGAAAGCGGCAAAGCTGTGCTGGAAAATGAGCTGAACCGTCTGGAAGAACTGGTAAAAAATGGCAGAGATATTATGAGAGGTAAATAATATGAGAAAAGTTGAATGGCATTTCTGGTCTTTGGGCGAATACCGAGAAGAAGAAAAATGGCTGAACAAAAAGGCCGAAGAAGGCTGGGCACTGATAAGTGCTTTTGCAGTAAGATATGAATTTGAACCCTGCCAGCCGGGAGAGTACACATACAAAATCATGTACACAGACAATATGCCCGGTACAGAAGGCAGAAAGGATTTTGAAGCCTTTCTGGGCGAAAACGGCATTGAAGAAGTGGGTATGTATCACCGCTGGGCGTATTACCGCAAAAAGAACGACGGCACACCTTTTGAACTGTTCAATTCAGTATCTGAAGAGCTGGCCCACGCCAACAAAATCAAAAACCTGGCAACAATAATTCTTACAGTTGCAGCCATATGCCTTGCTGTGGAAATAATGGCATTTTTATATAAACCATTATATATATGGCCAATGGTTTTATTTGTCGGCTGTGTATTTGCATTCGTCCTCAATGTATACAAAAAATGTGCAAAACTGGTAAAGGAACTGGAAGCTGAACAGCGGCTGTTTGAATAATGTACAAAAATAAACGCATCCCAATGGGATGCGTTTTATTTTGCAATTATTTAGCTTTTTTGCCGCCTGCTTTTTTGGCTGCGTGAAGAACGATAGCCAGAGCGATAACGCCGTAAACGATAAATACACGGAAGTATTCACCGATAAGGGCAGAACCGAAAATGTTCTGGCCTGCAAGTGGAGAAACGTTGAACAGCAGGTGGAACAGGAATGTACCAAGGATAGCCTGTGGAACTGTTGCTTTAGTAACAGATGCACCGCCGATGAGCAGAGCAGCACCCGCAAACATACCAACGTTCTGGTGAGCTGTGTATGTAGACAGTGTACCAAGGTTCTGCAGGAACAGCAGCTGGCCCCATGCAGCAAGAACAACAGACATGATGTTGGCAATGATACGCACTTTGTTAACGTTGATACCGCTAACTTCAGCAATTTCCATATTCTGACCAACAGCTCTCATATCCTGGCCAAGTTTTGTTTTAAAGAACATTGTAATGAATACGCAAAGCAGTGCAATAAGACCGTATGTTACAACAGGAATTTTTACAACGCGTTTGAACATCATAAATGCCGGCATTACGTTGCCTGCTGCGCCCAGTGCTGCAAGCGCTGCACCTGCAACAAATTTGGCAATGTCAGGTTTTTTGTTCTTTACTGTGTTTACGATTGCAACAACAATAACGATTGCTGCCATCATAAGCAGGAATGTGAACATGTCAACTTTCAGGATGTTGTCAACTGCACCTTTTACCTGTGTAAGGTCGATGGAGCTTCTAGCGCCAACGCCATTTGGCAGGATGATTTCGTATACATCAATAGGGATGATACCACCGATGATGAACAGGAACAGCAGCATGTAAAGACCGTGTGCGAAGTAACCAACGAACATGGAAGTCAGCATTTCCTGACCTTTTGTTTTGTTGTTCAGTGCACCGGAAAGGAAACCGAACAGGATTGCGAAAGGAATACAAACAACAGCTGCAAATGCGATAGCTGCAATGCCTTCCATTCTCAGGGCAAGAGCCCAGTAAAGACCGATCTGTGATGCCATGGCACCAACAACGATACCAAAGTTAAGACCCATACCTGCAAGAACAGGAATCAGCAGGGAGATAACGAAGAATGCGTTACGGGCAAAACGTGACACAACGTCATTCATAATAATAGCAGGCTGTGTACCTGAATAGTACACGAAAATTGCTGAAATAGTAAGGAATACTACAGGAACAGCATTTTCACTGAGGAATTCTTTAATGTTGAAGTTTTTATTTTTAAACATTATTTGTTACCTCCTGCCTGTGCAAGTGCATAGAGGATAATACCGTTGGAAACGATAATACGAACTACGTCACCGAGACCGCCTTCTGGTGCCAGCATGGAAACAACCGGTACAGAAACTGCGATAATTGTCTGATACAGCAATGTGCCAAGGATAACATGGCTGATTTTGATTTTTCTTGTGGATGCACCACCGATAAGAACAGCAGCAACAGGGTACATGGACATATTCATTGGAGCTGTGTACAGCTGGTAGAAGCCGAATGCCTGAGCGTAAATGATGATACCCAGAGCACCAAGAACTGTAGAAATCATTGTACCGATGATACGCTGTTTGTTTACATTAACACCAACTGCGGAAGCATAGATTGGGTTGGCACCTGCAGCACGCATTGCAATGCCCATTTTGGAGCGTGTAAACAGGTACATCAGGAAGCATGCTGCTGCAATAATGAGAAGCAGACCTACCTGGATTGTAACACCGCCGATTGTGATGTTGAGCATGTTGGAGAAGATAGCATCATAGTAGCCATCAAGTGTGATTGTTGTACGCAGGCCTTCACCACCGATAGCCCAGATCATAGATGGGTTTTTGAATGGGAGAACCATCCAGCCGATACACATAATGTAAACAGCTGCATAACCAACATATGTAGCAACAACCATTTCACTGCCTTTAACTCTGTTCAGCAGCTGACCGTAGCCAAAACCAACGATAGCGCCGAATGGAACAGCCAGTGCCAGGGCACACAGAATACCTGCAAAGCCTGTAAGCTGGAGTTCAAGGCTGATAAGACCTGCAAGAACACCTGCAAGAATACCAAGTGTAATACCGAAGTTCAGCAGTGTACCGGAAATGATGGATGGCACCATTGCCAGTGAGAAAAATGCGTACATGCCGAAACGGTTAAGAATATCAGAGAACAGGATTGTCATATCCTGACCCTGTAAAAATGCAATAACAAGAAGGAGAATAGCAAAGCAAGTTACGATAAAACGGCTAACACCATAATCCTGTATTCTCTTTTTAACTTCTGTCATAGTATTAACCCTCCATTCCTTCTTTGATACCGCTCATCAGCAGACCGAATTTTGCATCTTCGTCATCTGCAGGCAGAACACCGATTACTTTACCTTCTGTAACGATTGCAATTCTGTCACATACAGATTTAAGTTCTGCAAGTTCAGAAGATGTGATAATAACTGTCATACCCTGTTCTTCGTTCAGTTTTACCAGAGTGTCCAGAACAAGACGTTTTGCACCGATGTCGATACCACGTGTAGGTTCTGAAACAAAGATAATTTTAGGATCGCTTGTCAGAGCTTTTGCGATACATACTTTCTGCTGGTTACCACCGGAAAGTCTTCTTACGTTCTGGTTTGGACCTGTGCAGCGGATATCAAGTTCTTCAATATATCTGTTTGCATTTTCTGTAATTGCAGCCTGGTCCATCAGAGAAACAGGGCCAAGTTTCTTGAGGAATTTGCCCTGGTTCTGCAGTGCAGGAACAGCAATGTTGAATGCAATACTTTCATCCAGCAGCAGACCAACACCACGTCTGTCTTCGGATACGAAGGCAATCTGTGCGTTTATAGCAGCTTTTGGATTGTTCAGTGCTACTTCTTTACCTTCAAATGTAACAGAACCTGTAGCCGGATAAAGACCCATAACGCCGTTTGCGATACCGATTTTACCCTGGCCTGCCAGACCACCGATACCCAGAATTTCGCCTTTTTTGATTTCAAGGTTTACACCTTTAACCATTTCACCAGGCATCTGAACTTCCAGATTTTCGATTTTCATAACGATTTCTTCGCTGGCTTCGTAATGTTTTGTTCTTTCGATAACTTCAACTTCACGGCCAACCATCAAAGCAGAAATTTCTGTAACATTTGTTTCGTTTGTATTGAGATATTTTACGAATGCGCCGTCACGGATGATTGTAACATGCTGTGAAGCAGCCATAACTTCATCAAGACGGTGTGTGATAAACAGGATTGCAATGCCCTGGTCAGCCAGTGCACGCATTGCAGCCAGCAGTCTTTCAGCTTCGCCTTCTGTAAGAACAGCAGTTGGTTCGTCAAATACCAGCAGTTTAACACCGCGTTTGTCAATTTCACGGGCAATTTCAACAAACTGCATGTAACCAACAGGCAGACCTGCAACCTTGTCAGCAGGAATCATATCCATACCCAGCTGGTCAAGAGCAGCCTGTGTATCTTTTCTGATTTCTTCGCGGTTCAGGTTTTTCATTGGTTCGCCAAGGAATTTACCCAGAATGCTTTCTTTCAGAGGTTCACGGTTCAGCTTAACGTTTTCTTCGATAGAGAAACCAGGAATAAGCATAAATTCCTGATGAACCATACCGATACCGTATTTCATCGCATCGCGTGGAGAGTGGATGTTGATTTCTTCGCCATCCATATATACTTTACCTTCAAAGCCGCCTGTGCTGTGAATTACAGGCATACCGAAAAGGATGTTCATCAATGTGGATTTACCGGCACCGTTTTCACCACAGAGAGCGTGAATTTCGCCCGGCATAACTTTCAGGGAAACACCTTTAAGAACCTGGTTACCAAAGTAGTTCTTTTTAATGTCTACCATCTCAAGAACAGGTTTTTTGTTTTCCAAAAAAATCACCTCATATATTTTAGTGTTATATTAAATTTCCTTATAAGGAAACAGAATTGTCAAATTAAAAAAGCTGTTTTAAGCAGCCTTGAAAAAATTTGTTTTGTTTGTTTCAGGGATTGTTCAGGGATTATAAGTAAAAAGATTTTCATTATTTATCAGGGTATTTATACAATAAGGGGAGAAGTAGCTTCTCCCCTGTACTGTATCTTTTATAAATCCCTGATTATAAAGTCAGTTTTTTACAGATTAGAATGTGATGTATTCGCCAAGGAATACCAGAATGTTTGGATATTCGATACCGTCGATAACCTGTACATGGTACTGTACATCACCGCCAGCAGCTTCACCGATGTATCTGGAAACTTCGTCTGGAACGAATCTTGCATCAGCTGGGCAACCTGCATCGATCCAAGCAAGACCGTATTCTGTCAGACCGCCGATGTAAGCCATGTTCATTGGACATGTCCATGTGGATGTTCTGCCTGTCATGCCGAGGTCAGCAATAGCTTTTGTAACTTCGTCGATGCAGTACTGAACGTCACCAGCTTTGTCTTCTGGAATTTCGATACCAAGAACGTTAGGGAATGCATGGTATGGAGATGGGCAACATGGCTGTGGGTAGATAGCGCCAAGTTCAAGAACTTTTTTCAGCATTGGTTCCTGAAGAGCACAGTTTGTTGAGAAGAAAGCTGTGTCTTTGCCGTATTTGTCAACCATTTTTGGCACGTCTTCAAGCATGAACTGCTGTGCACCAGCAACGCCTACGTCAGACAGTGGGTCTGGAGCGTCAGCCATTACAAATTCAATACCCAGTTTTTCACATTCGGATTTGAAGTTTGCAACACGTTCCTGTGTAGCTGTACCAGCAAGGTGACGGGCAAATGAGTAGTGAACAAGTGTTTTTGCACCAAGTTTAGCAGCCTGCTGTGGAATTGTCAGACCTGTTCTGATACCGTCTGTACCAACGATAACGTCAGCAACTGGTGAGATGATGTTAGCTTCTTCGTGAGCAACACCGCACAGAACAAGCAGATCTGGGTTGATTTCTCTGGCAGCGTCGATAGCAGCACGAGCGCCGGAAACAGCCTGCTGGAATACCAGAACTTTTACGTCTGGGTCAGAAACGAGGGAAACAACGTTGGAAATAACTGTTTCTGTTTCTTTGTCAAAGTTATCAGGATATGTAGCTGTGATAACTCTGTCTGGGTATTTTGCTTTCATTTTTTCTGCAGCCTGGAAGTCTTCTTCACCCTGTGTAACTGTACCAGTGATGATAGCAACTTTACCTAAGGAATCTTCGCCACCTGTTTCACCGCCGCCACATGCAACGAGAGAGAATGCCATAACTGCTGCGAGAGCCAAAGCAATAATCTTTTTCATATGAGTTTCCTCCTAATAAAATATAATCAAACCAATAGTTATATATGTGAATATATATATATACTCTTTGTTTGCTATGGTGGTATTATAATGCATAATTATCACATAGTCAACAGATTATGAACATTTAGTGAATTATTTGTGAAAACCGTGTAAAATCATATATTGTATAACTGTTTATTTGTCATTTTTTACAAATAAAAGTTACAAAAAAATGTCATTTTTATCTTTACAGGCATACATTTGCATTTCACAGAAATACAAAAAATCATTTTTTTTTGATTTTTAATGTATTTTTGACTTTTTACTTTTTTATTTATAGATTGATATTTTTTTATCTAACCCTTGATAAAAAAATGACTATTATGTATTTTCAGCTACAAAAGCACAACAAAACGAAACATTTGTACATATTATAACTAAAAAATATACATTTTTGTGCATTTCTGTGTATATTTTTACATCTTTGTGTGTTTTGACATAAAATATGCACAAACTGCTGCCTGCTGCGGCATCCAGGCAGTATCTCAATAACTATATCAATGTCCGCTAATTACATATACATATAATAGTAATATATTATATATCATTTTTATATTACAGCCGGTTTATTATAATTTTTATATTTTTGTTGTATGGTTATGATTTAAATTGTTTGCAGTAAAAATAAATATGTTCTTTCTTAAGCCGGAAATAACCATAAAATTTCAGTGACTTATGTGTACTGTTTGTTCTTTTAAATGAAAACCGTGTCTTCCACATTATAAAACATTGTTTTGTTATGTACACTATTTTACCAGTAAAATAAAGGAAAAGCAGGGCTTATGCCCTGCTTTATTTTAATATAACATTGTTTTATAACTATTACAGCTGTGTTGTTTTGCAGTTTGCTCTCAGCTGGTCCTGCATATCGTCCAGATGTTCTTTTGTCCACAGTGCCATTGCACCGCCTGTATGGAGGAAAAGTGCAGTTTCGCCTTCTTTTACAAGGTCTCCTTCTTTTACAAGGTCAAGGAATGCGCGGAATGTCTTACCTGTGTATGTAGGGTCAAGGAAGATGCCTTCGTTCATTGCAAGAGTGATAATTGCTTCTCTTGTAATTGGATCCGGTTTGTTGTACCGTTCGCCGGAATATGGTGCATCGTCCGGGCCATAGGCAATTTTTACTTCTTCCGGTGTGATTGTAATGCCCATATCATATGTTTCGCTTACTTTGTTTACAAAGTCAGCCACCCGTTTTTCTTTGTCACCTTTTGGTGCCGGAGAAACAGGAACAGCAATTACATCAAATGGTGCGTTAAAGTATTTTGCACCCAGAATCATACCGCCGAATGTGCCCATGGAACCAACTGTACATATAAGATGATCAATTTTGATATCCTGTTCTTTCATCTGGTCAAGAATTTCCTTTACAGACATAATGTAGCCAACTGCGCCAACAGGGTTGGAACCGCCGCCAGGAATAACATAAACTTTGTCGCCCTGTTCTTCATACTTTTTGCATACGTCAGCAATAACTTCTTTCTGTTTTGAAGGGTCAGATACAAAGTAGATATCAGCGCCCATCATTGCGTCCAGGTTAAGGTTGCCGGACAGATAGCCTGTGTCTTTACCGGAGAGAACAAGGATTGGTTTCAGACCGTATTTTACAGCTGCACCAACGGTTGTACGGCCATGGTTTGTCTGTGTGCCGCCAACTGTCAGAACCGCTGTACAGCCTGTGTCGATAGCTTCCCGGATAAGATATTCCAGTTTTCTTGTTTTGTTGCCGCCAAATGCAGGGCCGGTGGTATCATCACGTTTGATGTACAGGTCGCCTTTTCCAAGCAGTTTTGTCATATTATCCATTTTTTCCAGTGGAGTAGGATAATTGCCCAGTTTCACTTTTCTTAATTTTTCAACACCCATAGTCGTCACCTTTCTTATTTGTATTGATTTTGGTAAATCTTTATATTTTCAGTATACCATTAATAAACTCTACATACTATTGAAAAAATATACAAAATTCTATGAATATTTTGTGAAAGTATTGAATTTTCAATAAGTGAGGTTTACAATTATTGTGTGTAATTTTTAACAGGAGATTATTATGAATTATGTTTTTATACTAAACCCTGCTGCAGGCAAAAACAAAACTGCCCTGTCTATGATACCTCATATCCAGAAAGCCTGTGGCAAGGCAGGGCTGAAATATCAGATACATATTTCTGAAAGCGGCGAAGATATAACCGCCTATGTGAAAATGTTATGTGCTGACAGCACAAAAAAATACCGTTTTTATGCTTTTGGCGGTGATGGTACGCTGAACCAGGTTGTAAACGGCTGTGCAGGTATGAAAAATGCCGAAGTCGGGGTATTTCCACTTGGCACCGGCAATGATTTTATCCGCAATTTCAATGTGGATAAAAAGGATTTCTTTGACCTGGAAAAACAGCTTTTTTCAAAAAGTGTGAAAACAGACACCATTGTGTACAACGGAAAACACTGCATAAATATCTGCAATATGGGCTTTGATGCCAACACAGCTGTGGACATGCCTAAATTCAAAAAAATACCTGTAATCGGCAACAGCATGGCCTACAATTTGTCAATCGCCTACAATGTGTGCAAAAAGCTGGGCAGACCCATGGAAATATGGGCAGATGACAGGCTGCTGTTCAGGGGCAATACGCTGATGTGCGCTGTAAGCAACGGCATAGCCTGTGGCGGTGGTTTTATGGTTACCCCGCGCGCCACAACAAATGACGGTCTGATAGATGTAAATGTCACTTTGCCGCCAAGCCGTGTAAAACTGCCTTTATTTATTAAGAATTTTTCAAACGGAACACAGTATGAAGACCCGGCTATGAAAAAATATATAAGATATGCGCAGTGTAAAAAAGTAACCGTAAAAGGGGTGAAACCTTTTGCCCTTGTAAATGACGGCGAAGCTGAATATCTGACTGAAGTTACTTTTGAAATTTCACCGGGCAGCATAAACTTTATTGTACCTAAAGGGAGGGACTGATTATGATAAAAGCTACCAGCATGGGCGACAACTATATTACCGAGCTGACAAACGGAAAGCATACATTCTATGCTGACACCATAGAGCACGAAGGGGGCAGTGATATGTATGCCCGCCCTACAGAAATACTGGCATCAGCCTATGCGGCATGCACCAATATTACCACCCGTATGGTGCTGGACAGAGAAGGGCTGAAATATGACAAAGTAACTGTATACACAGATATTGACAGGACTGACCTGAACAATGTGAAATTTTTCATCCGTACAGAAATTGAGGGAGATATCCCACAGGAAAAGAAAGATGAAATAATTGAAAGGGTAAAACGCTGCCCTGTTTGCAGGATACTGAAAGCGGAAAAGGAATTTCTGCCATTGGAAGAAACTGAAGATATATAAAGCAAAAGACGGTTTGTTACAAACCGTCTTTTTTATTTATGGCTGTTACAGCCTTTTTATAGTCTTTTTCGTGGACATACAAATCATAAACAATACCTGTATTTGTCATTGTCCTGCCGTTTATATTATATGTGCGTGGCATTGTGTGTTTGTAATTCTGTCCTTTTGTTGCCACTTTGAAATCAATGCCTGCCTTCACAAGGTCATCCCTTGCATTTGCATATTGGTCTATATTCATTGTGGATAACAGAAGCTTGCGGTTAAAAAAAGTAATCATTCCAGTTCTCCCTTATTCTGAATAATATTCATTGCGCGGTTATAGTCTTCATCTTTGACATAAATTGTATATTCTGTAGCATGTTTCCTGCTGATATAATTAATCTTTCTGTTAACGGGAACAGCTTTGAACTTTGGCCGTCTGGTTCTTATTCTGAATTCCACACCTGCTTCCTTCAGGTCATCACGGACGTTGGCATAATGATTCAAGTCATAAGTGGTTATCAATTCTTTTCTGTTGAATATAGTAATCATACACTCACCTCGTATTGATTACAGTATAGAACACAATTGTGAAAAATCACCAAAAACAAAGGACACACTGCTGTGTGTCCTTTCTGTATATACAATTATTCAGTTTTTATCTGTGATGTATCCATAGGTTAAACAATATTTCCTGTTTCATAGGTTATACTGTATGGAATACCCATAGCTTTCAGTCTGTCCAGCACAGCCCGGTGAGGATGGCCGTATTCATTGTTTTCACCGCAGGATAGACCAACAAACCGCGGGTTAAGGTGCTGCAGGAATTCTTCTGAACTGGCATCACGGGAACCGTGATGACCCGCTGTGAG